>JAGWQP010000440.1 GCA_028876805.1 Acidobacteriota bacterium
CAAAACCGAGTCGCCGCGCAAGGGGGTACGGCGTTTGCCGGGCGCCGCTCAGGAATCGATGTCGAGTACCTCAAAGTGGAAACGCTCTGGAGGAAACAGCACCAACTCGTCGGGTACCAGGTGCGACCACGTCTGGTACGCGGTGTCGGCCACCGAAGAATTCAGGAACAACAGAAACTGGTTGGAGAAGCAGTCGATCGGCGGCGGCTGGCGGAAAGTCAGCCGCAGACCGACGGCCTGCTCGAGCGGGACCCCTTGCGTGGGCACCTCTTTGTCGCGCAGCAGCGTCACAAAACTGGCGCGGCTGGCGTGCGGCCACACATCGGGATGCAACAGGTTCCGCAGCGCCTCGACGCTTTCGAAGGTGATTTCGCACTGGCGGATCCATTCCAACACCGAATCACCCATCTGCCAGTGCGCGAGCAGCGCCTTGTATTGGTTCGCCAATTGCACCGCCAGGTCGAACTTCCGCTGCTCGGCGACCGCTCGGTCGACGTCGCTCGTCGCCAGCATCTCCTCGGCTTCGAGCATGACCGAGTCCAGGTAGGGCCTCTCGTCGCCCACGGCATGTTCGGTGAGACGCACGACGAGCGGCGGCAACTCGTGCGTTTGCCGGCCCGGAATCTGGATATACCGCTCGCCGCGCATGACACTAGTCCTGCCCTAACTTGATCGACGTAAGCGAGGGCCTACTCTGTTTCATGGTGCGCCCGGTCCTAGGTCATTTTCAAGCCAAAATGTTTCAATCCGGCCGATAAGCATTTCCGGCGGCAGCTAGCACTCTCAGCGCTCTGCTGACAATCGGTCCCCCCGTCCGTGCTATGATGCCGCTCGATGCCTGAATACTCGATCGGACTCGATCTCGGCGGCACCAACCTGCGCGCCGCGGCCATCGACCGGGCCGGCGATGTTCTGGAAAAAGTCTCGGGCTCGACGCCGTTCTCCGAGGGGCGCGACGCCGTCCTGGCTGAAATGGTCCAATCCATTTCCGCGCTCCGCGATCGGCTCGGCTCGGCCGGTCTGGCCGGAATCGGCATCGGCGTCCCCGGATTCATCCTTATCAGGGAAGGCATCATCCGCAACAGCAACAACCTGCCGTTTCTGGAGGATTTTCCCATCCGCGACGAGATCGAGCGCCGCCTCTCGACCTCGGTGGTGTTAGAAAACGACGCCAACGCTGCCGCACTCGGTGAAAAATGGCGCGGCGCTGGACGTGAAGTGGACGATCTCGTGCTGCTGACTCTGGGGACCGGTATCGGCGGCGGCATCATTTCGGGCGGCCGTGTGATCCGCGGATTCGCGGGCATGGCCGGTGAGGTGGGCCACCTGACGGTTGTCCCAAACGGCAATCCCTGCGGATGCGGCAGCCAGGGCTGCGTCGAAAAACATGCCTCGGCCACCGCCGTCACGGCCATGGCCCGCCTCATGCAGCTGGGAGAGAGCCTCTCCGCCAAGGACATCTACGACCTGGCACACCGCGCCGACGAAGCCGGACACAAAGCACGCCAGATTTGGCGCGTCATGGGAGAAGCGCTCGGGCTCACGCTCGCCCTGCTCATCAATACCTTTAACTTCCCGCTTTATCTGTTGGGCGGCGGCATGCTGCCCGCCTGGGAATTCTTCGCCCCATCCATGCTGCGAACCGTCGACGCGCGCTCGGCCACGTACCGGCTCACCAAACCGAGTACGCGCATTGACGTTGCCACGCTCGGCAACGAAGCGGGGCTCTATGGGGCGGCCCGCCTGCCGTGGGTTGAAACGCGCAACCGGTGAGACTCTTGAGCGCTCGCGCCACCCTCGAGAGACGCTCCATTCCAGGCCGAAGGTTGTCCGGCTGGCTGCCGAGCCTGCCCGAGACCTCCGGATTGTTGAGTTGGCCGGTTCGCTCCCGCCATCAGCTTGGCAGTTCTTGGTTGAAGCCGACGACGGCAAGGTCATGACCCGGTGGGTGCTCGTGGTGCCGGTCTGGTTTGTGTTCAACCTGGCGTTGGACGAGACGACCGCTCGTTCCCATGCCAATCCCGGCTCTCGATTACGACTCCCAAGACCGGAACCGCGTACTTCGTGCTTCGGCGATCGGCGACAGGCGCGGCACCCCGCGAGGGGCGCTCGGCGAAGCCACAGAGCGTGCGCCTGAGCCTCCCTGTCCAATCTATACTCGAAGTATGGGGCTTGGGCGCCTCCTGATCGTGCTCGGTTTGGTGCTGGTTGCGCTAGGGCTCCTCGTGAGCTTGGCCGGGCGCCTGCCCTTCAAGCTCGGACGACTGCCCGGCGACATCTACATCCAGGGCAAGCATTCGAGCTTCTACTTCCCGCTGGCCACCTGTGTGCTGCTCAGCCTTCTGCTTTCGATGGTGTTCTGGATTTTCCGGAAGTGATTTACCGCAGCACACCCATTTTGGTAAGCGGCCAGTAGACGAACACGGCCTTCCCGTAGACGTACTTGCGGTCCACAAAGCCCCAGGTCCGGCTGTCGTTCGATGAGCTTCGGTGGTCGCCCAGGACAAAATAGCTATCCGCCGGCACCGACTTGGGACCCCAGGAAACACTGTCGCGATAGATGTCGGGAACGTAGTCCTCCACCAGCAGGTTTCCGTTGACGTAGACCTCGCCCTGGTCGATGCGAACCACGTCTCCAGGCAAGCCGATCACTCGCTTAATGTATGATTTGGACGTGTCGAGCGGATACCAGAACACCACCATGTCGCCCCGCTCGATGTCTCCCAACCCGTAATGGTAGGTGAATTTGTTGATAAAGATCCGCTCCTGATCCGTGAGCGTGGGCATCATGCTTGTGCCCTCCACTTTTACCGGCTGGTAAATGAACACGATCAGGATGACTGCGATGAGGACGGAAAAGGCGAGATCGCGGACCCAGGAAAGCGCGCCCCAAATGGCGGCCCGTTTCGGTTCTTTCGCCGCGGTCGCCTCGCCCTCGGTTGCGGCACTCAGGGGAGCGTTTTCGTTCTCCAGCATCCGGCTCGTTTACTGCCATTATAAACGCTCACTCACACCTGCGGTCTGGTCAATTTTAGACCACATGGCCCACGGTGTTTCCCCTAGGGAAGCAATTTGCCCAAGACCGGCAAGGGCACGGCGCCCTGCTCGAGCGCGCGGTCATTGAATTCCGTCAGACGGTATGACCGACCTTGGGCCTGCTGGTAGGCGTCGCGAACGCGCCGCCAGCCCCGCCACCCCAGAAAATACATCGGCAGTTGGCAGGAGGAGAGTTTGGCGCGCTCGAGTTTGCCCACCGCCTCTTCTTTTTCCTGAAACGTCTGCTTCTCCATCAACTCGATCGCTTCGCGATCGGTCATATTCAGGGTCTGGAGACGAATGTCCAGGATGGCGTTCGCCAGAGTCCGCAACTCCTCCTTCGCAAAACTGAGGGCCAGCTCCGGCGACCGGTCGAGAAAACCCTCGTCGAGCATCACCTCGGTCGCATACTGGGCCCAGCCTTCTACGTACGGGCCGTTTCCAAACACCGAGCGGAGGACCCGCCGGCTCTCCGGCTCGACGTCGTTGGCCAGCTCCGCCTGCACATAGTGGCCAGGAATCGCCTCATGGATGGTCAGCAGCTTCAGCTTGTAGAAGTTGTATTCGCGCAGCTTGGATTGCGCGCGGTCCTTCGGCCAATCCTTCGGAATGGGCGTCACCCAATAGAAGGCCCCGAGCTGCGGCTCAAGCGCCGGTGCCGGCGAAAATCCGCCAACCGAATAGATTCCACGCATGAATTCCGGGGTCGGAATCACTGTCAAATTGGAACGCGACGGCAGCGTAAGCAAGTGCTTTTGTTGAACGAAGGCACGCGCCTCCTCGAGGTCTTTGCGCGCGTCTTCCATGTAGGACTCTGGAGTCGAATGCCGTTCGGCAATCTTATCGAGCACTTCGCCGATCACTCTGCCTTCCCGATCGCCCCCCTTTAACTCGGCGTGATCCTGATGTCCCCGAAACAGCGCGCGGTGCAGCGGCAACGCGAGTTCGAACATGTGAGTTCGCACCTCCGCCATGCGCTGCTCCGCCTCCGCCAGCGTCCGATCGGGCTCCGCATCGGTTTCGAGCGTGTACCGGAACTTCAGTCGGTACCGGTCGCGGCCCAGCCGCCAATCGGCCTGGTTGCGGTGAGCGAGGTCGTTCTTCAGGTAATCCTGAAATTGGCGCATCGCATCCAGCGCCGGCCGTGCCACCCGGTCGTACGCCGCACGCTGATCGCCCGGAACTTTGGCCCGGATGGTCTGATCCACTAGAGCGATATTTCCCTCGTTTTCTTCCTCGGCGACGGTGGTCCAGATGTCCGGCGAGGAAACCAGGTTCTTGGCCGCCTGGCCGAGGAACGCCGGCGTTTTCTCGAGGCGCGCCATGATATGTCCGAGGCGCGCCGCTTTCGGCGCGTACTCCAAGATATACGGGTTGAACAGGGCGTTGCCCAAGGTCTCCACGTACCTGGTGGGATTGTGCCGGGCGCTATGAATCTCGTCCAGATCGAGCAAGGCGAGCGCGATCTGGTCGCGGATGATTTCCAGGTCGGCTCGGTCCTGGGCCGTCAACGCGTCGGGCGCAAGGCCGTCCAATCGCTGGCGGAACCCTTCGTAGAACCGCCGCTGGCGGTCCAGACCGGCTGCGCTCGAATCGTCGAGTTGCTCATCCAGATTCTGGTTCGCGAATCGATGTAAGCCGGCGCCGGTCGCCCCCACCGGCGAAAACGAGAGCGTCGTATACACGAATTCATCCGACAGGGCTCGGAAGCGCGAGGAGGAATCGCGGTGGCAGCCGGAAGCGACCAGTATCAGGACCAGGATCGCAACGATTTTGGGCATCGCTGCAATTGTACAACTCGCTGTTTCATCCCTCAGTGGAATGCCGCCGATGAGACCGAGGGAGAATGGGAGCCGATACGGGCGGAGTGCGGAGCTGCTGCCGCAGTACCTCCAGGTCGTGTAGGGCACGTGCTTGTTCGATCGCCCCTCGTTGAACCATCAGCCGCTCGCCAATCAGACAGCCCCACAGCACCGTTACGCAAATCCCCAGAGCGGCGATTCCTGATCCGGTGATTTTAGCCAGCGTCACGGGTGCCCTCCCTGGCAGACATTCGTTAGCAATCCATCTGCCAAGATGCCCGACACTGGTTTTGCCCGCTCCGTGCGCAACCGGCCTGTGCCTGAGCGTCACAGGGGAGCCGGATGGAACACCGTGCCCCAAAAGGAAGAAGAAGGAATTGGCCGTGGAAGGTTGTTATCGAGCGGCCATCAGCGCGCGCAGCCTCCGGGCTCGCTCGGGCGCCCGCAACTGCCGCAAAGCCTTGGCCTCGATCTGGCGAATCCTTTCGCGCGTGACATCGAACTCTTGTCCAATCTCTTCGAGCGTATGCTCGCGCTCGCAGCCGATGCCGAACCGCATCCGGATCACCTTCTCTTCCTTGGGAGAAAGCGTCTTGAGAATGCCCGCGGTTTCATCTCGCACATTGGTTTCAATCACGGCATCCACCGGCGAACCCACCCACCGATCTTCGATCAGGTCCCCCAAGGCCGATTCGCCGTCGCGGCCGACCGGAGTCTCCAGGGATACCGGATCGCGGGAAATGGTCTTGAGCTTCTGGACCTTCTCGACCGGAATGTCCATCCGCCGGCCAATTTCTTCGTTTGTAGGAGTTCGCCCGAGCTCTTTCTCGAGCTCTCGCGTGGCACGCAAGAACTTGTTCATGCTCTCGTTCATGTGTACCGGGATCCGGATGGTACGCGACTGGTCGGCGATGGCGCGCGTAATCGCCTGGCGAATCCACCAAGTCGCGTAGGTCGAGAACTTGTATCCGCGGCGGTACTCGAACTTGTCGGCGGCGCGCATCAGGCCGATGTTGCCTTCCTGGATGAGGTCCAGCAGATGCAACCCACGGTTTACGTATTTTTTGGCGACTGAAACGACCAGCCGGAGATTGGCTTCGACCAAGTCCTTCTTGGCGCGCTCCGCCTCCGCCTCGCCATGGCGGATCACAGTCAGGCTATGCCGAAGCTCCGGCAGGCTGGCCCCGGCGGCGGCCTCACGCTTTTTGATCTCGCGCTTCAACTCCCGAAGTCGAACCTGCTGCACGGCGTTACTGCGCGCCTCGGCCTTGCGGGCCTCGTTGTCCAGGTGGCTCAGCTCATCTACCGCTCTTTCGATCTCCCGTGCAAACTCCTTCCATTTGATGGTCTTGAAAGGTACTCGCCGAATCGCTAGAGAGGTTTCCACCTTGGCACGGTTCAGCCGGCCACAAAGGCGTTTCCTGGGCTTCTTGTTGGCCATCGGAGTGGCCGCTACCTTGTCCTGAAGCTGCCCCTGTTTCCGGTGCAACGCGATCACGTCCGCGAATTGCTTCTGGGCCTCGGCACGCACCTTCAAGTCCGCCAGAGAACCTTCCTCGACGTCGCCCAAATCCACGACGCTTTCCAGCTCGACGCTGGCCTTTTTTACCTGTTCGCCCAGCTCGACGACCACACGTTGGACGAGGGCGGAGCGGCTAATGGCTTTTTGCATCCGCAACTTACCCCGTTCCATGCGACGCGCCAAATCCACTTCCCCCTCGCGCGTCAGCAACGGAACCGCACCCATCTCCCTCAAGTAGACCCGTACCGGATCGTCCGTATAGATCGACTCTTCCGCCGGTTGCGGGTGTAGAAAGTCCGCATCGTGCGCGGCCTCAGCATCGAAGAACTTGGAATCCTCTTCAAAACCTAAGCCCAGGGCTTCAGACCCTTCCGGCAGGAACTGGTCCTCGAACTGATCCACTAAGATTCACCTCCACTCGACAAATTCCACCCACGGAATGTCTGGGAACGGGGTCCTATATGAATGGCACGCAACGTGCTGATCTAATTCGGGCTGCTGGGACGCTCTCCATCCGCAGTTTGACGATCGACTGATCATATCACCATTCCGTAACAAAGTTAAGTCCTATTTAAAGAGATGTCTGGAGACCAAATAGGTTACACTGTTTTGCCCTGGATGGCTGCCTCATAAGGAACACTCCGCCCCCTCCCGTCACGACCGTTTTTGCCGCATCAAGCTCTTCAATTCGTCAAAGAATGCCTGCTCGTCCTGAAAATCCCGGTACACCGACGCGAATCGAACATAGGCGATCTTGTCGAGTTCCCGCAAATGATCTATCAGAAATTCTCCTACATCCCTAGTAGAGATTTCCCGGTCCGCCGAATCGCTCACTTTTGATTCCACCTGGTTCACCATCTCTGACAGCTTTCCCATGCTCACCGGGCGTTTTTCACAAGCCTTCAGCAGACCATTGAGAACCTTCTGCCGGTCGAACTTTTCCCGGCGGCCGTCTTTTTTAATGACCATATAAGGCACCTCGTCGATTCTTTCGTAGGTGGTGTAACGCCGCTCGCACGCCAGGCATTCCCGCCGGCGGCGGATGGCATCGCCTTCCTTGCTTTCCCGGGAATCGACTACCTTGTCCTGTAAGTGATTGCAAAATGGGCACTTCACGTGGAGACCTCACGCCCGATTCGCCGCCGACTCTGCCACTTGAATCCCTCCCTGACAGCCAGCATCAGCGCCGCCGGAACTACTACTACAAATGGCACACTATGCGAGGAGGGTGAACCTGGTGGCCATCTCGGGGCCCGTACCGGATAGCTCGGTCCGTACCCTACCGATGCCCACTTGCACCCCACCGCCAACCCGGGCCGTTGGATCATCGATCCAAATGCCACCAGCCCCAGAAAAATAATCACATCTGTGATTGAAAGATTTACCTCTCGGAAGCCTTGGCCAAAGCCTCAGCAGCAGGCCACCAGGAGCAGCCATTCGATCGCGGAATGGATCAAAACGGTCGGCAAAGCCAGGTCGCTCCGGGTAGATTCCACGCCCTGGTGGAACGCCTCGACCCGCCTTTCGGCCCGGCGAAACCGGGCATCCGGTAGAAAGCCCAGTGCTGTCATTGCCAAACAGCCAGGAAATCAAGACTTGTCCTTTCCCTGCAATCAGATACGGGAAAATCAGCTCACCGGGCCGTCTCCACAGAGGGTCGCGGTAGACCCGATAACCGTGGCCGAAAAGAGAGTTCCCGGCGAGGGTCGGCCTGGACAGGGTTTACCGTCACTCCCCACCGCCGGGCGCAAGTCACTGCCCACGCGGGATCAGGGAACCTCAACCCGGGCCAGCCGAGACCGGTTACAGTGTGGGCGCTCCAAGCGCCAATTTGAAACCGCGCGTGACCAGGGAATGGACAATCCACCATCCCGGCGGCGCCGGTGAACAACCGAACCGCGCCAATCCGCTTCCAGGTACGATTGCGGATTTACCCTCCTTGCCGAAAGTGCCGTCGCAGCACTAGCATACCGGAAAAATTGAACCTATTATGATAAGGCCTCGTTTCTCAGGATGAAAGAGCAAAAGCGATGGCAACCGCGATCCTGATCCTCGAGCCAAACGGGGCGAATCCGTCGGACGGGATGATTGCGCCCTCCGTGTGGGGTGTTCCGAGGGGGCGGGATCTGGTAAAACGGGCCTTGGATCCAGAGCATAGTCTCGTATCGCGGTGTCTCAGCGGCGACGACACCGCATGGGAGCAGCTGGTGCGCCTGCATACCCGGCCTGTCTATGCCTTGTGCTATCGGTTCACCGGCAGCGCCACCGAAGCCCAGGACCTGACGCAGGAGGTCTTTCTGCGGGTCTTCCGCACGCTCAAAAGCTTCCGCTCCGCGGAAGGTTCGTTTGCTACCTGGCTGGCCCGGGTGACGCGCAATCTCCTCATCGACCATTACCGCAGAACCCGGCAGCAGCGTGTGACGGATTCGATTGAAGACCAACTTCCCATGCTCGAACAGGAAGGTGCTCCGGCGCGGCCGGATCGCGTGCTGGCGGGCCGGGAGGCCAGTGAGGTTCTGCAGGGCGCTTTGCAAAAGCTCTCGCCCGATTTGCGCGAAGCGGTCATTCTGCGCGACCTCCAGGAGATGGAATACCGCGAGATCGCCCGGGTTCTCGCGGTACCCGAAGGCACGGTAAAATCACGAATCAACCGGGGCCGGGCCGAATTGGGCCGGCTGTTGCGGAAACAGAAGCTAGCGGTATGAACTGCTTCGAGATCGAAGTTTTGATCTGTGAGTACGTGGATGGCTCGCTGGCCCCTGTCAAACGGGCCGAAGTGGAGAGCCATCTCGCCGAGTGTCCCGCGTGCGCCGAACTGGCCCGGGATTCATCAGCCGCCGTGGGCTTCATCGAGCGCGCCGCGGATGTGGACGCGCCGCCCGAGCTGATCACCCGGATCTTGTTCGAAGCCCCCTGGCAGAAGGCCAGGACCGGCTGGTTTCCCAAGACTTTCCACTCGGTGCTGCAGCCGAAATTCGCCATGTCCATGGCGCTGACGATCTTTTCCTTTTCGATGTTGTGGGGCCCTGCCCGGCACCTCAACCCTGCCGATCTCCAACCCACCGTGGTCTGGGCCGGATTGGAGAACCGGGTTTACCTGGCCTGGGCCCGCACCGTGAAGTTTTACGACAACCTGAAGTTCGTGTATCAGATTCAAACCACCCTGAGGGAATGGCAGCAGGATCAGGAAGCGCAAGCACCGGCTCCCGATTCGGCCGCGCCATCGAGTAAGCCGGACGACCACAGGCTGCCGGTCAGCAACAACGCCAGGCAAGCACCAGCGCCGGCTCCGAAAGCCGCAGGCAGGTAGACAAGGGGCTTTATTATGAATTGCCAAAACCATCCGGACCTAGCAGCAACGGCGTATTGCCGCGCCTGCGGTAAGCCGCTCTGCGACCAGTGCCGGCGTGATGCGTACGGTACTGTGTATTGCCCGGAGCACGCTCCCGCGCCGGCGGGCACTCAGCCGCCGCCAGGGCCCGGCGCGGTGCCACCCGGCTATGCGCGCTCGGATGTCAGCCCCGGCTTGGCGATGTTTCTGGGATTCATCCCCGGCGTCGGCGCCATTTACAACGCGCAGTACGCCAAGGGTCTGGTGCACGCGGTCATTTTCGGGGTCATCGTCAGCATCTTGAACAGCGGTTCGGAAACGCTTCAGATCGTCTTCGGGATCTTTCTCCCAGTCTGGGTTTTTTACATGGCTTTCGAGGCGTATCACACCGCGCGCAAGCGCGCCCTGGGCGAGCCCGTGGACGAATATTCGAGCATTATCAAGCTGGGCGGCCAACCGGACAACGCTCCGGTGGCCGGGATCGTGCTGGTGGTTCTCGGCATCGTTTTGCTGCTGCACACGCTGGGCGTGTTCGATCTCGAGTATCTGGCCCGCTACTGGCCGGTCCTGCTGATCGCCGCCGGCGTCTATTTGCTCTACAACCGTTTTACCGGCCAGCGCTCCTCCGAAGAGGTCGGCCATGAACGTTAATCGTTCGACCTTGCGCGCGATTCGCGCGCCGGTCACACTCATCACCCTCGGCTTGCTGTTTGCGTTGAACAACTTCACCCGCTATGGATTCTCAGAAACCTGGCCGGTGCTGCTGATCGTATTTGGGGTTTTGAGCCTCTTGTGCCGGGAGGGTAGCGCGACCCCGCCTCCTGCTCGCTACGGATACCCCCCTCCACCGCCTCGCACTGGAGACCCCTCTCTGCAGCCTCCCGGAGAGCAACGATGAGGAACCGTTCGTTCGCAGCGCCGTTGCTGCTGGTGATCATTGGCGGAGTGTTTCTCTGGCGCAATCTGCATCCGGAGACTCCGGTATTTGACCTGTTGGCACAATACTGGCCGTTCCTGCTCATCGGCTGGGGATTGATCCGGCTGCTCGAAGTGTTGCTGTCCCCGCAGCAGCGCCACTTCGGATTGACGGGCGGAGAAGTCGTGCTGATCGTATTCATTTGCCTGATCGGCCTGGGAATGTTTACGGTGCGCCAGCGCGGCTTCCGAATCTCCCCTGAGATCTTTGGCGAGCAGTACGATTATCCCGTCTCGGCGCACGCACCCGCCGCCGGCGTAAGGCGGATTGTGTTCGAAAATCCCCGCGGCAACATCCGGGTGACCGGGGCCGACACAGCAGAGGTAACCCTCACCGGGCACAAGCTGATTCGCGCCAACACGCGGAGCGACGCTGACCGCACGCACAGCAATACCCCGCTCGAAATCGTTCCCCAGGGTGACCGGCTGCTGGTGCGTTCGAATCAGGATCGCGTGCCCGACAGCCAGCGCATCGCGGACGACCTAGACGTGACCGTGCCGCGCAAGGTGGCCATCGAGGCGCGAGGCCAGAGCGGTGACTACGAAATCTCGGAAACCAACGGCGATATCGATCTTTCGAGCGGACGCGGCGATGTGCGGCTCAGCCGTCTGGCCGGCAACGCCCGACTGGAGATCGGACGCAGCGACCTGGTGCGCGCGGTCGACATCGCCGGCAGCCTTCAGTTGGACGGGCGGGGCTCCGACATCGAAATGGAGAATATCGCGGGGCAGGTTACCATTCACGGACCCTACGTCGGCTCGCTGGGCTTCAAGAACCTAGCCCAGCCGTTGCAATTTGAAGGCGCCCGCAATACCGAACTGCGGGTGGAAGCGGTGCCGGGAACCATCAACATGGACCTGGGCGGGTTCACGGCGCTGAACGTGAAAGGGCCGGTGCGATTGGTGACGCGGTCGCGCGACATTCGCCTGGAGGATTTCACGCAGTCTCTCGACCTCGAGACCGAACGCGGCGACATCTCCCTAGAGCCCCGACGTCTGCCCGTCCCCAAGATGGAGATCCATTCCGGCATCGGTCGCGTCGATCTGGTGCTTCCCGACAAAGCGGCTTTCCAACTGCAGGCCACCGCAGAGCACGGGGAAGCCACCAACGATTTTGGCCCTCCGATTCAGAAAGAAGTGGAAGGCCGAACGAGTACGCTTAAAGGCAGCGTCGGCGGCGGTCCCCTAATTCGGATCACCGCCGACCGAGGCTCGGTGTCGGTGCGAAAGCAGGGGACGGCTCCGAGCGACCGGGGAGCCGACACGGTGCCACCGTTGCCCAAAGCCCCGAAGCTGCCCAAGGATCCGGCGAGCGGCCTTAAGGACAGCGAAGTCAAGCTTTGACGGAAAAAGTCGAAAGTCACTAAAAAGTCAATATTCAAAAGTCGCCTGGTCGCGCCATGCGTCGATTTCATGTGGCGCCTCGGGCGAATACCGGGAGCCTGCCCCATCGAGTTCGCGGGCTTCTTGGTGCGGGTAGAGGTTCACCAACACCGCTCGCGAGTACCGGCCGGCCCGGTTCGATCTCCTCTGACGCGTCGAACCGCTCCTAGCCGGCTACCACCTCGGTCGGTCGAATCCCCCAGACAAAGCCGGCACCAAGCCAGGCTTCAAACGGATTTTCGGCGGCCCTACCAAGGCGAGTGAGGTCCAGTCCGACGACGCGCGTGATTCCGGCCACACGATTCGTCCCGCGCCCCACCGTCGAGTTTCCCGGAAAGGTGACGTGCGTCGAGCCAGCTCAAAATGGTCATGAGAAATTGCCTCGAAGGGGCTTTGAGCGATGCGGCAACACCCCGGAAAATAGAATTCTGCAGGTCCGGTCCGACGAGCAGCCTTCTGCTTGGGTTGGTCGTGTGGGGGCTACATTCCCCATCTGCGCCTAGTCCGGAACAGCCCTGGTAATGGATAGGCACACAATCCAGGAAATCACCAGAACGACCCAGGGTCGAGCGATCGCTTTGATCAGATTGATCAGAGGCTTTCTCGTCGGCCTCGTATTGGCCGCTGTCCCGGCGTTCGGCGGCGGTGGGGCGGTATACATTCGTCTTTACACCGATTTTCAGCAGGCGCCGCCGGATGCCGTATTGGACTCCATCCAGGACGAACTGGCAAAAATCATGTCGCCGAGCGGTCTGGCATTTCAGTGGAGTTCGTTGGCCGAAAATAGAGGCAACGAAGTCTCCGCGCAAGTGGCGGTCATCCACTTCTCAGGACACTGTGGAGTAGTTAATTCGGCGACCCTGAACTCGCAGTCCGGCGCGCTGGGGTGGACCGACATGACCGATGGGGCCATTCTGCCTTTCAGCGATATCGATTGCGACCGCATCGAAGCTCTTGTGCGGGCCAATCTGCTTGCCAAGCCGAAACAGGAGCAGGAAGAAGTCCTGGGCCGGGCGGTGGGCCGCGTCTTAGCGCACGAGCTTTATCACATTTTGGTGAGCACGGCGCGCCACAGCTCGCAGGGCGTCGCGAAACCCTCTTACAGCGCGCAGGACCTGCTGTCGAAGAGTCTCCAATTTGAGCAGAAGGAATCTGACGAGCTGCGCAGATATTGGTCGGACTTGGTCACGGGCGGGTTTTGAAACCGGAGAGATCCGCTCCGGCTCCCTGTTGTCGGGCCAAAGGGAACGCGCACGGCGCCACAAGACCGGTCAGTCTTGAGGTTTGACGTTTGACCCTTGACCTCTGGCTTGTTCCGGCACTCCATACCGCGCGAGCATCTCGACCGCCCGTGCGTTCCCGTGCCTCTCGGCGGCGCGCGCGTGGAGCCAGGCGGCACTTTCGTTGGCGCGCACGGCATAAATTTCAGCCAGCGCCACGTGGGCATCGGCAAAGCAACCGTTCAAACCTACGGCGTGAAGCAGCAAGCCGAGCGCTTCCTCCTGACGGCCTTGCGTGCGGTACAACTGCGCCAGGTTGTAGTACGGCTGCGGGTTGGCCGGTTCCCGTCCGATCCACCCTCGCTGCTGTTCGATGTGATGAAGCGTCTCCTGATCGAGCGCGAAATCGATCACTTCTTTGCGCCAGAAACCCATGGTTGCGATCCTACCAGAATCAACTGCACGTCCATCACATTGGTGTGAGTGGGCCCGGTTTCGACCAGGTCGCCCAGGGATTCGAAGTAGTGGTAGGAGTCGTTGCGTTCGAGATAGGCGAGCGCATCGGGCTGGCGGCTGAGCGTGGAGCCGTCGGCGAAGGCGCCGGCGGCATCGGTCGGGCCATCGGTGCCGTCGGTGCCGGCACTGAAGACGACGGTTTCGGTCAAGCCGGAGATGTCGAGCGCGGCGGCCAGCGCGAACTCCTGGTTTCTCCCGCCCAAGCCATCGCCTCGCAGCGTGACGGTGGTTTCGCCGCCAGTGATGACACAGGCCGGCGCACGGACGGGCTGGCCGCGCCGGGCGATCTCGCGCGCAATGGCGGCGTGCATGCGGGCGATTTCGCGGGCCTCGCCTTGAATCTCGCTCGAGAGCACCAAGGTCCGAAAGCCGATCTGGCGGGCGCGGCGGGCGGCAGCAGCCAACGCCAGGCGGTTGCTGCCGATGACGACGTTACGGACGCGTGCGAAGGCCGGGTCGGCGGGCTTGGGCGTCTCGGGGATCTCGCCGCGCGCACCCTGTTCGAGGCGTTCGCGTAAAGAAGCAGGCACGCTAGCGCGGATCGCATAGCGATCGAGAATCCGGAGGGCATCGGCGAACGTGGTGGTGTCGGGGGTGGCTGGGCCGGAGCCGATCACTCCCGGGTCGTCGCCGATCACGTCGGAAAGCAGCAGCGCTTCAAGCCGCGCCGGGGCCGCCAGGCGCGCCAACTGGCCTCCCTTGAGAAGAGAAATGTGTTTGCGGATGGTGTTGATTTCGTGGATACTGGCGCCCGAGCGAAGCAGAAGCTCGGTGGCGGCCTGTTTTTCGCCCAGCGTGACAGGCGGGGCGGAGAGTGGCATTAACGCCGAGGCGCCGCCCGATATCAGGCAGACGACGAGGTCGCGACGTTCGGCTGCTTCGGCGATCTGCCGGATGCGCCGCGCGCCTTCCTCGCCCCGGCGGTCCGGCACGGGATGGCCGCAAGGGCGGAGCTCGATGCGGCGCAGCCGGACCGCGCCGGGGTCCTTGACGTTGACGCAGCCGGCCGTAATCCGCCGTCCCAAGACGCGCTCCGCGGCGGCCGCCATGGAAGCGCCGGCCTTGCCGGCTCCCACCACATAAACATTTCGAAAACGCGAGACGTCGACTCGCTCCAGATGACGCCGGACGGCATCGGCCGGATTGGCAGCCGCCAGCGCGGCGCGGAAGATGGAGAGCGCGTGCCGGCGCAGAGCGGCCGTCGTCATTTCAACAACGGGTGCCCCAGGATCGCTTCCACGGCCACGGCCGGATCGTCGTCAGTGATAGGAACGTGGATATCGGCCAGCGCGTAAGACTCTCGGCGCACCTCGTAGAGCGCAGCCAATGTCTTGGGATCGCGAGCCAGAGGGCGGTGTGACGCGTGAGCCAGCCGCCGCTCGACCACCCGGAGCGGACAATCAAGCCACACGGTGACGCCATGGTCTTCGACCACGCGACGGTTCCCGGGCTCCGCGAAG
>JAGWQP010000441.1 GCA_028876805.1 Acidobacteriota bacterium
ATCGCCCGCGTCTTCTCGTGAATGGCGTCACGATCTACACCAGGCCGGTCGGTGCAGAGCAAGGGAAGACTCTGACGCCCCGCGGGGGTGCAGGAGCTCAGGAACTGGTAGTGCTGTACTCCACCTCGCAGCACGACCAGCTTCGAGCCCGGGATATGCGCCGCAAAATACTCGGCACCGCTGGCTATCGGAACGTTGTCGTCCTCGCGACCGGCGACGATTTGGACCGGAATCCTAATCTTCCTCAGTGCGGCGGGCCGGAAGGCAGGCCCCAGTGCCGGCGCCAGGGCGAAGACGGCACGCACTCGTGAATCGCGATGCGGCTCTCGTTCCTGCTGGAGGGAGCCGGCTATCTCCGGATCGCTTTTGCCTGCCTCGTCGAGCCGGTTGAAATAATCAACGAGCTGCGGGAACTCCGGTGGCGATTTGCAGATGGCGTCGGCGGCCTTTGAGTTGCAGAACTCCCGATACGCGGCGCGATCGGAAATACCTCCGGCGAGCTCGATGGTTGTGTAGCCGCCGAGTGAAAATCCGGCAGCGCCGATCCGACCAGAGTCGATGCGAGCGGCGAACTCGGGTCAGCGAGCATCTGATCAATCACCTCGCTCAGATCCGTCGCGCGCTCCCACCAGAGAGAAAAACCTGCCGGCGTGTAAGGCTCCAGTCGATTGTTGCCCGGATGATTGACTGCAGCGGCTATGTATCCGTGCGCCGCCAGCGTTGTGCCGAGCCACCCCAGCATGAGTGCCGAGCCGCCCGTCCCGTGAGACAGTACGACGAGCGGAAACCGGCCGGCTGCCGGTCTTGCATCCGGGGCGGCCGAACCGACGGCAAACAAGGGTGCATTCAGGGGACCTACCCACTGCGGCTTCTCAACTGACGCGGAATCGGCAGGATACCAAACCGTTGTCACGAGCGCATGGGTCTTCGCCCCGCGCCAATGGTAAGGCTTCTCGGGCACGAAAGCCCGCTGCGCCGCTCCGACAGTGAAAAGTCCCTGAGCCGGTAACCCGCCGCCGGTGAGAAGAAGCGCTACTCCGGTCGCGATCAGGATTCGCATGATCCCCCCCCGAGAATCCCCGCACTTCGGCCGCAAAAACCCAGTCTAGCGGACCGATGGCGGACCTCTCGCATCCACCCGGCCGGATCACGCCCGAAGCGCTCTTGTTCGAGAACCGAGCGAGAGACGGTTGCCCCCTCCGAACCGATGGTTCCCGGCGATTCCGCGGCATTCCGCAATCACGTTCGACGGCGAGCGCCATGAGACCGTTCTGCCAAGCCACCTGGTGAAGCGTGAGCCGCGGATTCAACCGGTCGTGTCCCTACATCTCTCCTAAAAAACCTAGCGCTGCTGCTAGGGACCCGCCCGCCAGCGAGAATGGAAAACAACGAAACCGTCCTTGTGCTTTACCCTAC
Source organism: Acidobacteriota bacterium (assembly GCA_028876805.1). Lineage (GTDB taxonomy): Bacteria > Acidobacteriota > Terriglobia > Bryobacterales > Bryobacteraceae > PSRJ01. The sequence continues at coordinate 1,417 of JAGWQP010000441.1, forward strand.
GCGTTGACGCGCCGCGTGGCGTCGATCTTGAGCCAGAGGACGGCGGCGATTACGCAGAGGCTGGCGGTTACGAGGAACGGGACATTCCAGCCGTAATGAGCGGCGGTGTAAGTGACCACAGTCGCCGCGACGGCGCCGCCGATATTTCCCAGCATGTTCATGACGGCCGAGACGGAGCCTGCAAAATCGCCTCCGATATCGAGCGGCACGGCCCAGGAAATGCCAACGGTCCACTCCAGACCGAAGAACGCGACGCAATACCATGCCACCGATACGTGAGGGTCGCGGGTGAGCACGGCGGGGACGGTTGCTGCCGCCGACAGGAGGAATCCGGCGATCGCCACCCAGCGCCGCGCGAGGTTCACGTTCCCGGTCCGCCTCAGAACCAGATCGGAGAACCATCCGCCTGCAAGATCGCCCACGACGCCGGCCAGCAGCGGAAGACTAGCGTAGATTCCCATCTGGGCGATCGTCATCCGTCGCGACTGCTGGAGATACGTCGGGAACCAGTCCTGGTACACATTCAGGTTGTAGTTATAGAAAAAATACATCACGGCCAGAACCCACAGATTTCCATGCGAGAAGATCTGACGCCAGGGAACTTTGCCGGCGCTTTTGCGCGTTACGCCTCCGGCGATCCGTTCGCGCTCGGCTTGGTTGACTCGGTGATGTTCTTCGGGTGTGTCGCGATAGTAGGCGAACCATGCGATTGCCCACACCACGCCCAAAACGCCGAAGGCATAAAATGCGGCGCGCCATCCGAACAAGGGGATGATCCCGATAGCCACAATGGGAGGCGTGATGGCGCCGCCGAGGCGGGACCCGGCGTGAGTCACGCCCTGCGCGAAGCCGCGCTCGGTGGGCCGCATCCAGCGTGAAAGCGATCGTGTAGCGATCGGAAAAGCCCCGGCCTCGCCCACGCCGAACAATACCTGGATCAGGAGCATCGATGCCGCGTTCCAGGCGAGCGCCGTGAGAGCGGTAAACGCGCTCCACCAGCTCACGACGATCATCAGGGCTCGCCGCGCGCCGATGGTATCGCCCAGCCAACCTCCCGGTATCTGGAATAACGCGTAGGCCATGCGGAAGCCGAAGGTGATCCAGCCCATGGCGGTCAGCGAAATTCCCAGTTCCTTCATGATCGTGGGCCGGGAAGTGGCCAGGACCTGGCGGTCCATGTAGGTGATCATGTACGCCGCCACGGTCAGCGCCAGCACGGCGTATCGGACGTGCGTGGGGCGGCCGGGTCTACTTTCGCCGGTGGCGGTGCTAACCGTGGACTTGGGCTGCATCGGCATGCGCCCCCTTGGCCGCTTCTGCCAGCGAATCGAGAGCTGCCTGCACGCCGCCCTTGTGGTGCGGCACACCGGCCAGCTCCAGTCCCATTTCGATGCCGCTCAGCGTGCCGGCGAGCATCAGATCGTTGAAATCGCCGAGGTGGCCGATGCGGAAAACCTTGCCAGCCAGCCGGCCCAGGCCGTTACCGAGCGACATGTTGAACTGTTCGAGGATAAGCTTGCGCAGTTCGTCGGCGTTCTGCCCCGGCGGCAAAACCACGCTGGTTGACGAGCTGCTGTATTCGGCGGGGTTGAGGCAAAGCACTTCCAGACGCCACGCGCGCACGGCGGCGCGGGTGGCTTCACCGTGGCGGCGGTGACGGCGAAGCACGTTATCCAGGCCTTCCTCGTGCAGCATGGCGAGCGACTCGCGCAGACCATAGAGCAGATTGGTCGCAGGCGTGTAGGGGAACAAGCCATTCTTGTTGTTCGCCAGCATCGCCTGCCAGTCCCAATAAGACCGTGGCATCCGCGCTGATTTCGAAGCGGCCAGCGCCTTTTCGCTGATGGCGTTGAAGCCGAGGCCGGGCGGCAGCATGAGGCCCTTCTGGGAACCGCCGATGCCCACATCGACGCCCCACTCGTCGTGCCGGTAGTCGATCGAAGCGAGAGACGAGATGGTATCCACCATTAGAAGGGCCGGGTGCCCGGCGCGGTCCATCGCCTTGCGCACCGCGGCCACGTTGCTGGCGACTCCGGTGGAGGTTTCGTTGTGCACCACTCCGACGGCCTTGATCTGATGCTCGCGGTCTTCACGAAGTTTGGATTCAATGGTGTCGGCGTCCACGCCGTGACGCCAGTCTCCCGGCAAGTACGTCACGTCGACCCCCAGTCTGCCGGCCATCTCCTGCCACAAAAAGGAGAACTGTCCGGTCTCGAACATCAGCACTTTGTCGCCCGGGGAAAGCGTATTGACCAGTGCCGCTTCCCAGGCGCCGCTGCCCGAGGTGGGGAAGATGACCACCGAGTGCTTGGTTTTGAAGACTTGTTTGATTAACGCCAGCAGTTCCAGTCCCAGGCGCGCGAACTCGGGCCCCCGATGATCGATGGTTGGACGGGCCATGGCCCGCAGAACGCGTTCGGGTACGTTGGTAGGGCCTGGTATCTGAAGGAAGTGGCGGCCGCTCGGATGTGACATGGGCAACTCCGTGAATTTTAGTATGAGTCACCATGATATACCCGCGAGCCGCGCCGCGCCGGGCGGGACCCCAGACGCGGTACACTCATCAAAAAACCTTCGTGAGGAGGCTACCTCAACATGAGACTATGCGGGGGATTGTGGAGGACACTTCTGCTACTATCGCTGGCTGTGGCGGGAGGCGCCGAGCGCAGTGCGCCGGGCGCCTGTGACCGCGCCTGCCTCGAAGGCTTCGTAGACCGATACCTCGACGCCATGGTGGCGCATGATGCGAAGTTTGTACCACTCGCGAACGACGTTAAATTCACGGAGAACGGGCAGCATCTCCAGATCCCAGATGCCCTGTGGAACTCGATCGCGGCGAAGGGCACGTATCGGCTGTTTGTGTCCGATCCCGAGGCGCGCGAGGTGGCCTTCATCGGCACCATCCGGGAGGAGGCGCGTACACCCGACGGCGCACCGGCCGTTTTGGCGCTGCGGCTGAGGATCGATAACGGGCTTATTTCCGAGGTGGAGACGCTGGTGGTGCGCAACGAGCGAGCGGCCGAGAACCTGGAGAAACTGGGCAAGCCCAACCCGGTGTTTCTCAAGACCGTACCTCCCGCGGAGCGGATGTCGCGCGAAGACCTCATCCAAACCGCCAACCTGTATTTTTCCGGGATGCAGCAGAACGACGGCAGGGGTGTTTATCCGTTCGCCGACGACTGCAACCGCATCGAGAATGGCTCCCAAGCCACCAATGTGCCGACGCCGGAGGGCGAGAAGCGGCCGGACCCCGCTACGGCCGCCAACTATTCCGCCCAGTGGAGCTGCAAGGAACAGTTCGAATCCGGCCTGCTGCATTTTGTCTGGCGCATCCGGGACCGGCGCTTTGTCGCCGTCGACGAGGAGCGCGGGCTGGTGTTCAGCTTCGCGTTCTTCGATCACGCGCTGGGCAAACAACGCACCTTCCGAACCCCGCATGGCCGCACCGTGACAGCCGGTCCGACGCAGCCGTGGACCTGGGAGCTGGCCGAAATGTTCAAGATCGAAAACGGCAAGATCCGTCAGATCGAGGCCATCTTGGACCGGGCGCCGTATGGCATGAGTTCGGGCTGGAGCACTTCGGAAGAGGGCCTCTCCAGCCGAGCCCGATAGCCGCTCCACCCCCGCCCTTATCTAACGGGCTGTGCCGCCAGAATGTCTGCGATTCTCGGGCAGGCGTGCCCATCCCCATATGGGTTATGGATTCGCGTCATGCGTTTGTATTCCGCCATGTCGTCAAGCAGCCGCCAGGCCTCCCGCACGATACGATCTTCGTCGGTGCCGACCAGTTGGACGGTACCGGCTTCAACGGCCTCCGGACGTTCGGTTTCCTGGCGCAGAACCAGGACTGGTTTGCCCAGCGAAGGGGCCTCCTCCTGAATGCAGCCCGAATCGGTGATCAGCATGTACGCGCGCCGCATCAAGTCCACAAAGGGCACATAGGCCACTCGATCAAGTGAATATTGGGGGGTTGCTCAGTAATTCGTGCCGGGACGCATCGCGTCGAGATCGTGGTCGGGTGTTATCTGCAAGGCCTCCAGCACCTGATCGAGCATATCCCGG
>JAGWQP010000442.1 GCA_028876805.1 Acidobacteriota bacterium
ATCCGAAGGATGCAAGGTGCCGCCCCCGGAGTTCGGTCGGTGCTTTCTGGCGCACCAGGAGGTAGTGGGAAGAGCACAGTTGGAGTTGCAACCATGTCGATGGTGTCCGTGTTGACCCCGGGCGCCGCTTTGGCCACCGATTCGCCACTCTGTGGCCTTGGGATTCCCGGGACCTTGAGACCCGCCACACGCCGGCCGCGGCTCCCGCGCCGGAGACCAGCTTGAAACTTTTCGGGAGCCGATGGCCGTTCGCCGGGCGCAGATCTCCGACCGCTTCGGCCAGCCCGACTGGTATCGGGAAGATCAACCGACGGTGCCGGAAGTCGTGGTCACGGCAACAAGCCGGGTGTCGTCGCCGGCTCGCTCCGCCACTATTCGAACGGCAAGGGGAGGCCCGAAAATGCCGGAGTCGCCGGTCTGCCGGTCTGTTACTCCATTCAGACGATGATCGATTTCCGGGACCGCATCCCAAGGGCACGGACCCGCGCAAAACCAACACCAACCGGATGGTCATCCTCGCCAAGGGACTGAAGGCCAGACAGGCCGGGGAGTACTCCGGCTCCATGAAGCGGACGCCTTCGATGAAGGTGGTCGAAACGCCATGGTTCCGAAGACGCGCACCGCCGGCGGCATGTTCCTGACCATCGAAGGCCATGAAACGACGGCGGATCGACAAGACTCCGCAGGACACCGATGCGACCGAAGTCTTGCGATTTCCACTCCGGGATCATTGTGTAGGCTCCGGTAGGCAGCGTGAAGAAGGGCGTGAGACTGGTGACCATTGGCGCCGGCAAACCACGCCGTGCGGGATGTGCCACGTGCGGATCTACGCGGCAGGGGCCCGCTTCCGGGGCTGGTGGGCCGCTCCCCCAGCTACCTGGTGCGTCAACTGCAGGACATGCAGCCAGGGACACGGAAACGCATCTGGACGGATCCGATGAGAGCTGTGGCGGACGAGCTGACGGATGAGGAGATGATCGCCATTGGCGCCGACCTCGCCTCGAGCAAGCGCTGGCCCCACGTTCACCCGGGCCTGGCGCTACCGCCCCCCCCCAGCTGCGACGCCCTGGTTAACGTTAACAGTTAACACGGGCTGAGCTATCGGCGGGTGTGATCCCAAGCCGGCCCGTGAGGCTCGCGTGGCCGGTGAACTTACACTTCGGCCGTCAGATCCGAAGCCGCTCGTTCACGGCCGCGATCGGCAAATCGTTCCAATATCGCGTCAGATTATCGACCGTCATGAACGAGCGGCTGCGCATCCGATCCACATAGAGCATGCCCTGAAGGTGGTCAATCTCATGCTGCAGGATGCGAGCGTACCAGCCCTCGGCAGCAATGGAAATAGGCTGCGCTTTTTCATCGAGGCACTCGACGCGAGCGCGCACAGCGCGAGGCACCAGGGCGCTGAACCCGGCTACGCTTAGGCAGCCTTCGAAGAAGTCGACTGTATTGCCCTCCAGGCTGATTCGGGGATTCACGATGACATGAAAGGGTACGGGACGGCGTCCTCGCTCCAACAGCCGCTCCGGCGTTATGGAGCGCTGCAGATCGGCCCGATCCTCGATCACCGCCAACTGTACGGAAAGCCCGACCTGCGGAGCCGCGAGGCCAACCCCGGGCGCATCCCGCATGGTCTCTCGCATCCACTCGATGAGCTGCTGGATTTCCGCGTTCCGTATCTCTTCGGGCGCAAGCGGGCGAGCCCTTTCACGAAGTACCGCCTCGCCAGCCTGAACGATCTTGAGGCGCATGGTTAATCCTTGATTTCAACGATCGTGGCCCCCGCGCCACCTTCTTGCTGGGGAGCCAGATAGAACCGCGCTACGTGCGGATGGTGGCTGAGCAGTTCGTGAATGGTCTTGCGTAGGATGCCCATTCCGTGGCCGTGTACGATACGCACCCGGCTGGCGGTCGCCATCACGGCACGGTCCAGAAATTCGTCCACCGCATCACGCGCCTCTTCAGCCCGCTGTCCGATCACGTTGATCTCCTGGTGGACGGGCGCCAATTCCGGAGCCGGCTTGTAGCTGACATTCTGAGGCAGCCGACTGTCGCGTTTCCCAGTCTCCGGAAGCACCTCGACCACATCGTCTATCGAGACCTGCATTTTCAGGAACCCGGCCTCGACTTCCAGCCGATCCCCGCTCAATTTCCGCCGTACGCGCGCCGGCTCGCGCACATCCCGCAGCCGGACGCGCGCGCCTTCCTCGATGCGGAGCGGCTGGA
>JAGWQP010000443.1 GCA_028876805.1 Acidobacteriota bacterium
ATCGGCGGCCATGCGCTCGACCGCAGAATTCGATCTGGTCCTTCAGCTTCCAACAGCACAAGGAGAGGCGCAGCGCAAGCGGTTGGAAAAGGAACGCGAGCAGCTCTTGAAAATCATCGAGAATTCGCGGCGCCAGTTGAACGACCAAACCTTCCTCAGCAAGGCGCCGTCGACGGTTATCGAAGGCATCCGGAAAAAACTTGCCGATTACGAAGCGCAGTTGCGAAAAATCGACGGGCAGTTGGGAAAAATCGACGGCGCTCTATGATCGAAGCGGTTCGCCTCGCGCTTCAAGAGGACATCGGCCCGGGCGATGTCACGTCCCAGGCCTGCGTGCCCGAGTCGCAAAAGGCCAAAGGGCATTTTGTGGCGCGTGAGCCGATGGTGGTTGCCGGGCTTGACCTATTGCGCGAGATCTACACTCTGCGCGGCGGAGTCGACGAGTTGACCCTGTTGCGGCAGCCAGGCAACTGCGTCCAGGCAGGCGACGTTCTCGCCGCCGTCCGCGGCAACGCGCGCACGTTGCTCGAATGCGAACGGGTGGCGTTGAACTTCCTGCAGCGCTTGAGCGGGGTCGCCACGCTCGCCCGTCAATTTACCGATGCCGTCGAGGGAACCACGTGCCGCGTTCTCGATACACGCAAGACCACTCCGGGGCTGCGCGCCTTGGAGAAGAAGGCCGCCGCGGCCGGCGGAGTGGCGAACCACCGCATGGGCCTGTTCGACGCCATCCTGATTAAAAACAACCACATCGCGGCCGCCGGCGGTGTGCGGCCGGCGATCCAACGCGCACGGGCGACCGGTTTAGCTGTCGAGATCGAAGTACGGACGCCGACCGAGCTCAGTGAAGCGCTCGGAGCCGGGGCCGATCATTTACTGCTCGACAACCTCACGCCTGCGGAGGCCGCCCAATGGATCCGCGAAATCGGCGGACGGGCCAAGGTGGAACTATCGGGCGGCATCACACTCGAAAACGTTCGCGCCTACGCCGAGACCGGCGCCGACTTTGTCTCCTCCGGCGCAATCACGCACTCCGCGCGGGCCATGAACATTAGCTTCCGCTTGGAGCTCGTATGAGGGGCATAAAGGACCAAGCTTGTCGCGGCGAGCCAAGCTCGCCCGCACCTCAGCCACATCGCGCACGCCATAGCCTTCGGCCACCGCCATGAACGCCGATTCCCTTCGCCAAGCGTTACCCGGCCGGGCGATCCGCTTCTTCCAAACCGTCGATTCCACCATGATGGCTGCCGCCGGACAGCCCATCGGAACAGTGATCATCGCCGACGAACAGACCGCTGGGGTGGGCCGCCACGGCCACTCGTGGCACTCCGAGGCGGCGAGCGGAATCTACTGCTCGGTCGTGCTGAAGCCGACGCCCTTGCTCACGCTAGCTTTAGGCCTTGCCACCGCCGAAGCGATCACTCTCTCGACCGGCATCGGTTGCGATCTTCGCTGGCCGAATGACGTGATGGTCGGCGGCCGGAAGGCCGCCGGCATTCTGGTGCAATTGGTCAACGGTTCGGCCATCGGCGGCATCGGCATCAACGTCAACCACACTGAGTTCCCCGCCCAACTCGCGCCCGAAGCCACCTCCCTGCGCCTCCAGGCCGGCCGCGAGTTTTCGCGCGAAGACATCCTGCTGGCGCTCTTGCCGGCGGTCGAAAACTTCGCGGAGATGGACAATCAGAGCATTCTCCGCCTTTTCACCAAAGCCTCTAGCTATGCCGCCGGCCGCCGCGTGGTGGTCGCGCAACCCGCAGGCCCGATCCGAGGCGTGACCGCAGGTCTGGACCCGTCCGGGTACCTTGTGGTACGAAAAGACGACGGGACTGAGACGCTCGTTCTGGCGGGAGGAATCCGTGCTGCTGGCACTTGACGCGGGCAACAGCAACATCACGATCGGCGCCTTTGAAGGCCGCAAGATGCGGGCGCAATGGCGCCTGCGCACGGTTTACGAACAGACCGCTGACGAGTGGGGCATCCTGCTGCGCAACCTGTTCGCCCCCGCCGGGCTCGATATCGCCGCTGTCGATGGCATCATCATCTCGAGCGTAGTGCCGCCGATCGATTCCACCCTCGCGGCGATGACCCAGCGTTACTTTGGCACCGACGCGATGTTCGTTGGCCCGCGCACGGACCTGGGGCTCGCCATCTGCTATGACAATCCCAACGAGGTTGGCGCCGACCGGCTGGTCAATGGCGTTGCCGGTTTCTATAAGTATGGCGGGCCCTGCGTCATCGTGGATTTTGGAACCACCATCAATTTCGATGTCATTTCGAAGGACGCCGAATACCTGGGCGGCGCGATCGCCGTCGGCATCGGCATCGCTGTCGACGCGCTTTTCAGCAAGACCGCGCGGCTGCCGCTGGTCGACTTCCGCCCGCCCAAAGACGTGGTCGGCACCAATACCGTGGCCAGCATGCAATCCGGATTGTATTTCGGTGCCGTCGGAATGATCGACGGCATTCTCGAGCGCATCATCGAAAAGCTCGGAGCGGAGACTCGCACGGTCGCTACCGGCGGCCAGGCCCGGCTGATCGTCAGCGGCTCGCGCTATCTCAAGCAAGTGGACGATCACCTGACGCTCGAAGGCCTGCAAATGATCTGGGAGCGGAACCGAGGCGGGCAGGGGGCCCGGTGACCGACCATACAGAGTGGGTTTACAACTACTTCAACTACTTCACCGAAATCGAGGAGCACTTTCAGCGCGCGCGTGGCACGAGTCTGTTTCTGCTCTCGCCGCTCGACTGGGCGTTGATCGAAAGCTGGAAGGACTCCGGCGTACCGCTTGAAGCCGTGCTGCGAGGCATCGACACGGCATTTGAAAAGTGGCGCAGTCGCAGGCTCAAGACGCAGATGGTCAATTCGCTGGCATTCTGTGCCCAGGCGGTGCTCTCCGAAGCTCAAGTCATGGCGGGAACCCGGCAGGCGCGCCCGTCGAGGGAGACCAAGCCGCCTTTCGAATCAGAAGAGCTGCGCGCCTACCTCCGCTTCAATGCCAGCGCCCTGCCGCCGGAGTTTCACGAAATCAGAGCTACCCTCGAACTACTGGCCGCCGGCGTTGATCGATACCGGACGGACCTGGAAACACTGGAGCAGCGTCTCACCGTGCTCGAAGAAAAAATGCTCGCCCTCGTGCGCGCCCGGCACAGCGACGACGAGATGTTGGCGGCGCGCCAGGAACTCGACCGCCAGCTCCGCCCTTACCGAGCGAAGATGACGGCTGAACAAATCGCCATGCTTGAAAAACAATACCTCGAGCGGCACCTGCTCGAGAAAGCCGGCTTGCCCCGGCTGAGCCTCTTCTACATGCGCTAGCGGGCGAAGGCGAGCGCTTTGGCGGTTCCTCCCGCGATCGCGCCCGCCTCCCTACTCTCCAGCCGAAGCAGCTTACGCTTGCGGAGGACTCCCCATCGATAGCCTCCCATCTCTCCGGAACCGCGGATCACGCGGTGGCACGGAATCGCCAGCGCCACCGCATTGGCCGCGCAAGCGGCGGCCACCGCGCGCGCGGCAGTGGGCTGGCCGATCGCCGCCGCCACCTCCTGATAGGAACGCACTTCGCCCGAGGGGATGGACTGCAGATAGTTCCAGACCCGCATCTGAAACGCGGTCGCGCGTACATCCACAGGGAGATTGACACTCGGTTGCTCGCCCGCGAGATAGCGCGCCAGAGCTTCCATCCATTCGTGGAATTCCGGGCGGGCTGATTGCTCGATCGGCTCGATCTGCGCGTCCGGATACTCTTGGCGCAAAGCCTTGAGCAGGGCTTCGGTGGTCCTGCCGAATTCGACGAAGCACACGCCGCGATCCGTTGCTGCAATCAACAGCAATCCCAGCGGAGACTTGGTGGTGGCGTAAGTGATACTCAGACCGCGCCCGCCTTCCCGGTAGTGTTTCGGCGTCATGCCGAGGCGCGCGTTCGAACGTTCGTACACGCGGCTCGCCGAACCGAAGCCGGCTTCATAGACGGCTTCGGTCACATCCTTCGATTCTTTGAGCGCTCGCTTGAGCACACGGAGCCGGCACGCGTCCCGGTATTGTTTCGGCGACAGGCCGACCACCGACTTGAAGGTGCGCTGCAGGTGAAAACGGCTGAGACCGGCGCGCGCGGCCAGGCTCTCGAGGGTCAGCGCTTCGTCCGAATGAGTCTCGATGTGGCGGCAGAGCTCGTGAATCCGCGCCAACTCGGAACCAACCGCGGCTTCCGGCCGGCAGCGTCTGCACGGACGCAAGCCATCGCGTTCGGCCAGAGCCGGCGTAGGATAAAAACGCACGTTACGGCGCAACGGCCGGCGGGCCGGGCACGAAGGCCGACAATACACTCCCGTGGTCCGCACTCCGAACAAGAACAGTCCGTCGAAGCGGCGGTCCCTCTGCTTCACGGCTTCCCAGCACTCCTCCGCGCTCATCATAAGACCAGCATGCCGCAAATGCCGGAGGCAATCCATCCGATTCTTGCGGTCAATTCCAAGGACGGCAAGCTACGGACTACAATAGGGAAAAGCCGCACCCGGGGTCCAAAAAAGACATACATGCCGCTGGAGATCACAGAGCACGAGCGGGAAGGTATCCTCGTGCTCAAGCTCAAGGGCCGCCTCACGGTCGGCGCAGAGACCACGGCTTTTCGCGACAGGATCACCGCACTGGCGGCGCGGAACCTGGTATTGGATCTGGCAGGCATCGACTTTATCGACAGCACCGGCCTCGGTGCCCTGGTGGTGTGCGCGACGAGCTTGCGCAAGAACGGCGGCAATATCAAACTGCTGAACCTCAACCGCCGGAACATCGAGCTCCTGGTGATGACCAAGCTGGCCACCATCTTTGAAATTTTCACCGACGAGCAGGATGCGGTGAACAGCTATTTCCCAGATCGCAGGATCAAAAGCTTTGACATTCTGGATTTCGTTCAGAAGATGAAGCAAGACGAGTAAGGCCGCGGGGAGTACACTGAACAGATGGCCCACGGAAGGGACCGCAAACTGCTCGAGGCCGGGACGCGCGCACCGGATCTTACCTTCAAGCATCTGGACGGAGAACCGACCACCTTGCGGGAGATCGTCGCCCGAGGCCCGGCGTTGCTCGCGTTTTTCAAGGTCAACTGCCCCGTCTGCCAGATGGCGTTTCCGTTCCTGGAGCGCATTCACGCCGGCGACTCGCTCGCGGTGTACGGCATCTCGCAAAACGGCGAAGAGGACACTCGCGCGTTCAACCGCCATTTTGGCCTGACGCTGCCGACCCTGCTCGACGCCGAATCGAGCGGCTTCGCTGCCAGCAATGCCTTCGGGATTTCGAGTGTGCCCACTCTGTTCGTCGTGGAGCCGGACGGCACGATTTCCGACGTCAGTGAAGGCTGGCGGAAGCACGATATCGCGCAGTTCGGCGCCCGTGCGGGCGTCAATCCCTTCCGGCCAACCGACTCGGTGCCGGAAGCCAAATCCGGCTGAGGCTCTCGCAATTAGGCCCCCGGCGGGAGTCACGCTAAGATAAGAGAAGAGACAGAGGGCATGGCCGACAAAATCGACATTCTGGGTGCAGCCGCTTCGATTGCCAAAGGATTGGGTGTCACGTTCAAGGAGATGATGTCTCCCACCGTGACGGAGAACTACCCTGACGAGCCGCCGAAATTCGAAGAACGCTTTCGGGGCGCTCACGTGCTCCAGCGTGATGAAAACGGCCTGGAGAAGTGTGTGGCCTGCTTTTTGTGCGCCGCCGCGTGCCCCGCCGACTGCATTTACATCGAAGCCGCGGAAAATACCGAGACCACTCGGATTTCCGGTGGAGAGCGCTACGCCAAGGTTTACAACATCGATTACAACCGCTGTATCTTTTGCGGGTATTGCGTGGAGGCGTGCCCGACCGATGCCATCACGCACGGGCATGGTTTCGAGCTGGCCAGCTACAACACTTCCACGCTCATTATGCGCAAGGAAGACATGCTGGCTCCGGTGCCGCCGGGCGCTCACCCACCAGTGATCGCCTCCGCAGAAGCCGACGCGCACTAGACCGGCGCTCGTTCCGCGGCCGAGTCCGAAATCGAGTACCATTGGCGTAGGAGAATCTTCTCCGCTTCAGGTGCCGGCAGAAGGAACGGGCATGTTTCAAGCCATCCGGGAACAGTTCGACACCATTTTCCGCGAAGATCCCGCAGCCAAAAGCGTGGTCGAGATCTTTTTCTGTTACCCCGGTTTTCATGCGGTGCTGATGCACCGGCTGGCGCACCGCCTCTACCAGTGGCATCTGCCGCTGGTCCCACGCATGATCTCGCAGTTGAGCCGGTTCCTGACCGGCATCGAGATCCACCCCGGGGCCCGGATCGGCCGGCGCTTCTTTATCGACCACGGAATGGGGGTGGTGATCGGTGAAACCGCCGAGATCGGCGATGACGTGCTGCTTTATCAGGGCGTCACGCTCGGCGGTACCGGCAACGAGACCGGCAAGCGGCATCCGACCTTAGGCAACCGGGTGGTGGTTGGGACCGGCGCCAAAATTCTGGGCAACATCAAAGTCGGCGACAACGTGCGGATCGGAGCCGGTTCGGTGGTGGTGCATCCGGTGCCGGACCATTCCACCGTGGTCGGCATTCCCGGCCGCGTGGTGCGGATGCGCGACCAGGACGGAGTCCTCGAACATGGCCGCCTGCCCGATCCGACCGGCCAGGCGCTCGAGGATCTGGCGCAGCGCGTGGCCGAGCTGGAAGCCATGATGCGGCAAATGGTCGCCTACGAGGATCGCGAACCTAAGTCGACGCGCTGAGGGGCGAAAATCCCATACACTAGGGGGATGATTCGCAAACTGCTACCCCTGTTGCTCCTGATGAGTGTTATGGCGTTCGGCAAGATCTACGAACTTCGCACCTACACCTGCGAACCCGGAAAGTTAGACGCCCTCAAGGCCCGCTTTCGCGATCACACCGTCCGCATCTTCAACAAGCACGGTATGGAGAGCATCGGCTACTGGGTGCCCGAGGACACTGAACGCTCCAGCAACACACTGATTTACATCCTGGCGCATCCCAGCCGTGAGGCCGCCGACAAAAACTGGAAGGAATTCGCCGACGATCCGGAGTGGAAGAAGGTCCAGGCGGAATCGGAGGCCAACGGTAAGATCGTGCAGAAGGTCGAGCGCGTCTGGATGGACCCCACGGAGTTTTCCAAATTGAAATAGCGCGATGATCCGCATCGCCAACGGCCAGGGCTTCTGGGGCGACTGGCTGGAGGCCCCCGTGCGCCTCGTCGAACAAGGACCCCTCGACTACCTGACACTCGATTACCTCGCCGAGATCACCATGTCGATCCTGCAGAAGCAGAAGCAGGCCGACCCCAACCTTGGCTACGCCCGCGACTTCCCTCCCCTCATTGCGCGGATCGCGCCCTACATTCGCGACCGCGGCGTGAAGGTCGTCGCCAACGCGGGCGGTGTGAACCCAGTGGCGTGCGCTCGCGAGGTGAACCGCCTGGCCCCGGGCCTGACGGTGGCGGTGGTCGTGGGCGACGACGTCTTTCCGCGCCTCGACGAATTCCTGGCGAAGGGCTATGAGATGCGGGACATCGATACCGGCGAGCCCCTTGGGCCGATCCGCTCCCGAATCCTCAGCGCCAACGCCTACATCGGGGCTTTTCCTTTGGCTGAGGCGTTGGCCACTGGGGCCGACGTGGTGATAGCGGGGCGTTCCACCGACACCGCGCTCGCTCTCGCGCCCATGGTCGACCGCTTCGGCTGGCTCGCGGAGGACCACGACAAACTCGCTGCCGGCACGATTGCCGGGCACATCATCGAATGCGGTGCGCAATCGAGCGGCGGAAACTGCCAGGTGGATTGGACATCCATTCCCGACATGGCCGCGATCGGCTATCCGATCGTGGAAGCTGAGCCGGACGGTACCTTCTCGGTTACTAAGCATGCCAACTCCGGTGGGCGCATCAACGCCCATGTCATTAAAGAGCAATTGCTTTACGAGTTGGGCGATCCGAAACGCTACCTCACGCCCGATTGTGTGGCTGATTTCACCTCGATCCGGTTGGAAGATGCCGGGCCGGACCGGGTCCGCGTCAGCGGGATTCGCGGCGGGCCCCGGCCACCCACGCTGAAACTCTCGATTGCCTACACCACCGGTTGGAAGGCGATCGGCACGCTGGTGTACTCCTGGCCGCAAGCGCTCGAGAAAGCGCGCGCCGCCGATCACATCGTGCGCGAGCGCCTGCGCGCCCTCGGGCTATCCTTTGACGAGGTGTATACGGAGTTTTTTGGCGTCAATGCGTGTCACGGGCCGGCTGCGCCTTCCAACACCGATCCACCGGAGGTGCAGGTGCGGATTGGCGTGCGCGGGCCGGACCGCAAAGCCGTCGACCGCTTCACGCGCGAGCTGATCCCGCTCGTCCTGAACGGCCCGCCCGGCGCCACCGGTTTCGGCGAAGGCCGCCCCGCGGTGCGCGAGATCGTGGCGTACTGGTCGGCGCTGGTGCCGCGCGAAGAGATCCGAACCGAGGTCCAGGTGGTGGCTCGGTAACGCTCGGGCGAACTATCATAGAAGGATTCTCCGAGACGTCGCACCCCTCGAAGGAGGCGCCGATGACATTCCGAGAACAACTGGTGCGGCGCCCGCAAAGCGTGTGGCTGCGCAGGGCCTTGTTCCAGGCCCACCTGTGGACCGGAATCGGTGTCGGTCTCTACATCTTCGCCGTCAGCGTCTCCGGCAGCGCCGTCGTCTTCCGTAACGCCATCTACGAGCGCTTCGGGGCCAAGCCATTGATGGTTGCCGCGCAGGGGACCCGGCTAGCTCCCTCCCAACTCAGGGCCGCCGTACAGAAGACCTACCCGCGCTACCACATCAGCTACATCTGGCCCAACAAAAACCCGAAACAGGCGGTCGAAGTCTGGGTGGAGCGCAACGGAAAATACAAGCAGCGGCTCTTCGATCCCTACACCGGCAGTGATCTCGGCCCTTCGGTGCCGCTTGCGATTCGCATTACCGCGTGGCTCGGGGATCTCCACTTCAACCTGCTGGCGGGCGAGAAGGGCCGCGCCGTGAACGGCTACGGCGCAGTCCTGTTCACCGTGATGTGCCTCACGGGCGCCGTGGTCTGGTGGCCGGGCATCGAGAATTGGCGCCGCAGCCTCGCGATTCATCGCCGCACCGGTTGGAAGCGATTCAACTGGGATCTGCACAGCGCCCTCGGGTTTTGGACCTTTGCCTTCTCCTTCATGTGGGGCGTTACCGGGATTTACGTTGTCTACCAGTGGCCTTTCCAGCGGCTAGTCGGCTTATTCGTCGTTCCCGACATGCTTCATCCGCGCCAAAGCCTCGACAACCGGATTCTGCTCTGGCTGACCAAGCTTCACTTCGGCAACTTTTACCGCGGCGACTGGCCTCTGAAGATCGTCTGGGTGGTCCTCGGACTCGCCCCGGCGCTCTTGTTTGTCACCGGCGTGCTGATGTGGTGGAACCGCGTCGTTGGTCCGGCGACACGCCAGGTGCGCCGCGGAGCCAAAGCGGAGGTTACCGCACCGGCTCTGATCGAGTAGGGCATGCCCGTGACGTGGGTGAGGATTCCCTTCGAGCGTCGCTTGGATGCCTGTCGCCGGGACCTCATCAGACGTCAATCGCTACTGAGCGATCCTCGGTCGGGATCCGGCCAGCACCTGTGCGAAAAGCCGAGACATTCGTGGCGCCCGGCCCCAGCCAAGGAGGGCCTCGACCGACAATCACGAGTCGCTGATTGCGTATCCCTACCCTAGCGGCGTGCTTTTCTGGGGAACGGCGGGCACCAGGAAACGCTGGCCATCCGGAGCGACATCATACGGATTGACACCCGGATCAAGGGCTGGCAGTTGAAAGAGTTCACGGGGTGCCGCGCCAAACACCGCCACTCCTCTAAACCGGAGGTTCGAAACAAGTCAATCGCGGCTTCAAATCGCGTGCCGAAGAATCATTACCATTCGAACCTCTTGAGTCCGGCCACGACATCGAAATGGCGGTCGCGGCTCAGAAGAGGCATTGAATGCTGCCCACACAAGGCCGCAATCCAGAGATCATTGGAGGGAATCGGTTTGCAGGTCTTCTTCAGCTCCAGTCCGATCTTTGTGTACTGATACGTCGTCTCCCGGTCGACATCGAGCACGGTCACCGCGGCAACCCATTCCCGAAGCCATTCCTCGTATTCCTTGTATTCCTTCCGATGCCGCGACTGGGCGATCCCGAGCCGATACTCCCCTAACACAATGACAGGAACCGCGATCCGTTCAGCTCCGGCAATGATTTCGAGTGGTCCCGGGTCTCCGTCAGCAGCGCCGGACAGCGCATTAGTGTCCAGAATCACTCCACATCTCCGGGTCGATCCTCTCAGAGTCCTCTTCAATCAGCCGGTTGATGCGCAGGGTCTCCTTGTGCAGATGTTTCAGTTTGCCGAAATGTTTCATCCATGGCTTTTCCGTCGTATTGGCGCCCGCCGCCAGCTTCTCTCTCACCGCTTCAGTGACAAACTCCCGGAGCGGAATCCCGCGCCCGGCGGCCGCGGATTTCGCGCGGCGAACGATCGCAAAGGAACCGACCCAGTCCAATTTCAAATCCCCCCTCGCTGACTGACGGCAAGCCGCTCTACATCGCCGACCGGACCAACGCCCGCATTCATCGCTTCAACCTGGACGGTAGCTACATAGGCGAATAGAACCATCTCGGCCGGCCTTTTGCGCTCCAGGTCACGGGCGGCGCGCTGGGGGTCGCAATCATGAGACTCGAAGCCGGAGGCAGGGCAGGTGATGCGCGCTTCGCCGTGGATCCTTAAGGTCGATCCCGGATCCGGGAAAGTCGTGGGCCAGATCGAGGCGCCCGGTTCCCACTCGATCGATCTCACCCCGGCCGGGGAATTGTTCGGCAGCGGTTGTTGTGGTGGTTCGAATCCGAGCGGCTTGTTCTGGTTTCGCGGCAGCCGCTAACCGTGCGAGAATAGCCCGCAAGGAGGAGAAACACGGTGTCACGTTCCTTCGGGACTCATTTCGTCCTCTGGGCAGGCTGTCTAGCCCTTCTCGCCGCACCAGTCGTGCGAGCCCAAAGAGGGCCCGCTAACACACCCACACCCACGCCCAGTCCAGCC
>JAGWQP010000444.1 GCA_028876805.1 Acidobacteriota bacterium
ACCCTGTTCTGGTCGCGGCTGTTTTTTCACGAGCCGTTGACGCACCAGAAGTTCGTCGGTCTCGGCCTGATCCTGGTGGGCGTGTTCTTCGTTGGTCTCGGCAGCCAGTAGCTCGGCGCTAATCCACCTTCAGACCGCGACGCGCAGCGCGGCCTTGTGCGCTCGCGTGCGGCTGTTCACCGCTGCCCAGAGATAGCTTCCAGTCCCCGTCGCCAGGCCCAGGCCGAAGACGCCCCAGCGAAAAGGCCGCGGCATACCACCCGACAAAACGTTTCGGTAGTCCAGCGTGAAGGAAACGATCAGGATCGCGGCACCGAGCACGATGCCCGTCCAGTGGTACGGAGCAAGCCGCACGGGGTGGCCGAAGGCTCCCCGCCCCAGATGCCAGATTCCTGCGGTGATCATCGCGCCAGCCACGAGCGAGGGCGCCAGCACGGGAGCAACCCAGGGCACCGGGATCAAAAAGAGGATGTCCCACGTAGCCAGCGACGCCGGCCACCCGAGCAACAGCTTCAGGCCAGCATAAAACGCCAGATCCCACGTGCCGAATGCCACGGCGAACGCGGCTGCCCACTCGCCGACGTTGTCGGCTGCGGCCAGAGCCAGCGCCGCCAGCATCGTGAGGGTTGCTCCTTCCCGGCCGACCTCAATCACGATGATCCGATTCTGTGCCGGTCCTGCCGATCGCCTCTCGTCGGGCGTGAGCAGCGGAAACAATTCGCCGGGCGGACGGCGCGGATAAAAACGTTCGCGGGCGGGTTCGTGAAGCAGCCTCAAGTAGCTGACCACCGCGGCTTCCAGATACCCGAATGCAGCGCCGAACGTCAGCAGAGCGATCAGTTGGCGTCGAAAGCGGGGGTTCATCGGCCTCTATACTTTGACCACCCGGTCCAGCTCCAAAAATTCGCGGATGTGCGGATGGTCAGATTTTTCCAGCTCCCCGGTGGCGCCGAAGAAAATGACGCCACCGTCATACAAGAACACCACGCGGTCGGCCACTTTGTACATGAGGTCCAGATCGTGCGTCACCACCACCGAGGTCAGTTTGAGCTGCCGTTTCAACCGCACCATGAGGTCGGCGAGATGATCGGACATGATGGGGTCCACCATCGTCGTAGGCTCATCGTACAGGATGCATTGCGGCTGTGCGGCCACGGCCCGGGCGATCGCCACCGCGCGCTTATACCCGGTCGGCAGGTCGGACGGATAAACATCCCGGGCCCCGGTGATGTCCACCATTTGAAGAAGCCCGTTGACGACGTCTTCTTTGTTCTTCGCGTCGTAGTCCTCTCGTAATTCCAGGGAGAAAAGCACGTTCTCGGCCACGGTGAGGGAATCAAACAGTGCCCCGGACTGGAACACCATCGTGACCTTTTTGCGGATCCGCCTCAACTCAGCCTCGGAGAAATCGGTGATATCTTCGTGGGCCACAATCACGCGACCGCTGTCCGGTTTCAAAAACCCCATGATATGCGAGAGCGTTACGGACTTGCCGACACCGCTGCGCCCGATAATCGCCACGGTCTCGCCGGCGTTGACATGGAAGTTGGAGTCGGCCAAAACCGGGTGGTCGAACGTCTTATACACGTGCCGGAACTCGATGTAGTGAGGATGGCGTTCACTCTGCGACATAGTCGGCCCAGTCCTCAGGGGTGTTAACATTTTGAAATTCCGCCACTTCCGCGACTGCCAAGATCTCCACGCCAAGCCCCGCCAAGGCGGCGGTTATCTTGCGTTCCCCCCTTCGGAAGGCCGCCTCAATTTCTGGCCGCGCGCGGCGGTTATAGACCGCACAAAGCGGTTCCGGGCGCCCCGAAGGCCCAGCGGGCATCAACGCTGCTCGACCACTTTGTTCGGCCGCATCGAGGATCCGGCTGAGGAAACCCGCCGTCAGCCCCGGCATATCACAAGCCACCACCAGGTTCCAGTCCGCGCGGGTGTGGTCGAGCGCGGTCAAGATGCCTCCCAGCGGTCCCTCCCCGGCGTACAGGTCAGCCACGACCTGGTAGCCGAATTCGCCGTAGAGGGCCGGATCGCCCACCAGGACGGCAGAGCCGGCCGCCGACTCCACGGCCCGCGCCACAAATTCGGCCAGACGGCCTCCCTGAAAGGGCAGACGGGCTTTGTCCCGGCCCATCCGGGTGCTCCGGCCCCCCACCAGCAGGTACCCCGCCCGACCCACAATGAAATGATAACATTGAGGTTGAGTCGGCTCCGGACTCGGAACTTGCACCTCGAAGAGTATCCTCTATAATAAGGAGCAGAACAATCTGATGCGATCCTGTTTGCGGCTCGGTTTCGGTTTCGCTTTGACCGCATGGGCCTGGGGGGTGGGAGACCTATCCGCCAGCCTTGCCAGTGTGGTTCGCTCCGATCCCCGAACGGGCAAGCTTGTCCGTATGACCGTTGTCCGCAATAGCGGGCTGGCGGATGCGGTGGATCGGATTGCGGCGCAATACGCTGTTCGACCGGAGCTTGTTCACTTTGTCATCCGCGAAGACAGCAATTGCAACCCTAACGCCATTTCGCCCAAAGGGGCCCGAGGATTGATGCAACTCATCCCGGATACGGCGCGGTGTTTCGGCGTGGCGGACGCGTTTGACCCGGTCGAAAACCTCCAAGGAGGGGCGAAGTATCGGAAGTACTTGCTCAACCTCTACCACGGTGATTATTCGTTGACCCTGGCGGCTTACAATGCCGGAGAACAGTCGGTAGCGCGCTACGGAGAGGTGCCTCCCTTTTCGGAAACGCAGAAATATCTGGTTCAGGCAGGGAAGCCGTTCGAGCGGACTTTGAAGTCTGAAAACAAGAGCCAGAAGCCGGCTGGAAAACCAGCGGCTGCTCCTGATGGCGCCGGCCACATCCAGGAAGTCGTTCTCCCCGATGGCAGCGTCCGGCACGTTTTACGCGAACCGTTATGAGGCGGCTTTGGGCGCTGGTGGTTTTGGTTCCCTTGTCGCTCCACGCGGAGACTTCCCATCGGTCGATGCGTGTGGTAACGGCTGTCCGGCACTGGCAGTTGGGAGACATAACGCGCGTGGCCATCGAGGTAAGCGGGCCGTTTGAGATCCGGACCGACCGGCTGCACAAACCCGAGCGGCTCTACTTTGACATTCTGGACTCCTATCCTAGCGTTGATTCCAGGCGCAGTTTCTCGGAAGCCGTAAGCGACCGGTTGCTGAAGGGTGTCCGCGTAGCGGAAACCGTGCCTGGCATCACAAGGGTCGTCCTGGATCTCGCCGACGGTGTGCAGGCGATCACCTCCGAACTCGTCAATCCCAACCGCCTGATCGTCGAACTGCATCCGGGATCCGATGGAGCGGATCCGCCTTCGCCGCCTGCGATTCAGCGGCCAAAACCGATCCCCGCTCCGGTCGCGCCACTCCCCAAATCTGGCTTCTCGGACGATGCGGTTCCTGCGCCGCCGGCACTTGAGATGCGTGCGCGCATCGAAATCCCCGTTCTTCCCCCTCCGCGGCCGCTCTCCAGGTCGGAACTGGCGAAGCCAGCCGAACCTCGTGCGGCGGCTCCATCGCCCCCGGGCCAGGCCGCGAATCGGGCTTCCGACGGCAAGGGTAAGCAGGCCAGTCGTACCAGCGATGGGGAGAACTCCATGGTGCGGGCCTTGGGTCTGAAGATCAACCGCATCGTGATCGACCCGGGTCACGGCGGACACGATGAAGGCAGCATGGGCGCAAAGGGCTTAGTCGAAAAGGATTTGGTGCTCGATGTCTCCCTGCGGCTGGGCAAACTGATTGAACATGGTATGGGCGGTGTGGAAGTGATCTACACGCGCACCGACGACGCCTTCATCCCCCTTGAAGGACGGACTCAACTGGCCAACGAAAAGATGGCCGACCTGTTT
The DNA here is from genome assembly GCA_028876805.1 of Acidobacteriota bacterium. GTDB lineage: Bacteria > Acidobacteriota > Terriglobia > Bryobacterales > Bryobacteraceae > PSRJ01. Next base: position 3,866 of record JAGWQP010000444.1, read on the forward strand.
CTTTCGATTCACGCCAACGCGTCTTCATTGACTAACGTCAGCGGAATCGAAACCTACTACCTGAACTTCACCGATTCCAAAGACGCAATGAGCGTGGCGGCTCGCGAGAACGCGAGCTCGCAGCAGTCGGTCTTCGAGCTGCGTGATCTGATCCAGAAGATCAGCCTCCACGACAAGATCGAGGAGTCGCGCGAATTCGCGAATCGAGTCCAAGAGTCGCTCCAGGCCTTTGCGGCGCGCAACTTTCCGGGACAGAAGAACCGGGGCGTTCGCAAGGCGCCTTTCATGGTGCTGATTGGCGCCAAAATGCCCTCGGTGCTGGCAGAGATCGGCTTTCTCAGCAATCCCAAGGAGGAAGCCTTGCTGAAGAGGGCGGATTACCGGCAAAAACTCGCCGAAGCTCTCTACCACGGCGTCGCCCGCTATGCGGGCGGCCTCAGCCACTTCCAGGTGGCGCAGAACTGAGGCGTCCCAACCTCATGCGGGTCGTGGTCTTTCGGCACGTCCCTTTTGAAGGCCTCGGCCTGATTCAACCGGCACTCGACGAGGGTCGCGTTGCGGTGGAATTCGCCGATCTGTTTCGCGACGACGCCCCGGAGCCAGACGTGGCCGGTGCCGCCGGGCTGATCCTGATGGGCGGTCCTATGTCGGCCAACGATAACCTGCCCTACCTGCGAAGGGAGATGGACTATATCCGTCAGGCCGCCGAGCGCGGCCAGCCCGTGCTGGGCGTCTGCTTGGGAGCTCAATTGGCAGCCCAGGCGCTAGGCGCCAGGGTTTATCGGAATCCGGTAAAAGAAATCGGCTGGTTTGATGTTTATCTGACCGAGGCCGGACGCCAGGACCCCCTGCTTTGCCCATTGGGCGTGCCCGAGACGGTCCTCGAGTGGCACAATGATACGTTCGATTTGCCCTCTGGCGCCGAGTGGCTGGCGTGGTCGGAGGGGTGCCGGAATCAGGCTTTTCGCTTGGGCTCGAGTTTGTACGGTCTGCAGTTCCATCTCGAAGTCACACCCGAGATGATCGTCGACTGGTGCGCGCAGGACGCCAATTGCGGTGATGTGCGGGAGCTCGATGGGCCGATCGATCCCTACCGCAACGCGGCGCGGCTCGCGCAACTGTCGAGACGAGTATTCGGCCGCTGGTGTGCCCTTTTAAAATAGGATCAAATCAGTCTTCTTTCATCCTTTTCAGACACAGTCAACGCGCCCTTGACCCTCACGGTTCACTCTCGTCCAACCTCCCGATGGGGGGTCTCGCCCGCAGTAGCGCTGCTCTAACAGCCAAGCCAATGACAATTACGTCTGCCCATGGCTGGGCGGTGCTGGACAACCGTCTTATGCCGAGGACAATTGTCGCTATCGAGGATGGTCTGCTGTCGGACCTGGTTGGTACTGCGCACCCCAAGCGGGGCTACGAGATGAAGCTGTCGGAAGCCACCGAGGCGGGCGGATCGGCTGCGCTCGGGCGAATCAGATGCCGGGGTTCGGGTCACCCATGCCGCCGGCGGGCTTGCGCGAGTTTGCTGGCCATGTGCCTTTGGTGAACGTGTCAGCCTGCCCGATCGGGTGCTCCGGAAGGCAGTAGATTTGAGAACGACCCAGGAATCAGCGAGCGGCGCGGTCGAGTTCAGCCGCGGCGCTTTGGATGGCTTCGCCGGCGTTCTCGAGGACCTTGCCAGCCCGGGCGATCTGTTCATCGACCAGCTTCCATTGTTTCTGCTCTATGCTTTCCCGCACGCCCGGCAGGGTCTTCACGCCGTAGCCGGTATAAAAGCCCGGAGCGTAGATCTGGTGTTCATACCAGGGACGGTTGGGCAGCCCATCGCGAAGCGTGAGTGCGCGTTCGACGGCGATCAGTTTGGCATTGGCATCGAGTAACCCACCGCGAGCGAGCCCCCGACCTCCATTCGCCGCGGCTTTGGCGAGCGCCTGATCATATTGCTCGGCGGCACGGCGAAGGGCTGTCCAGCCGTTCTCGAGGGGCGCGAAATTGAGAAAGGGCGGCAAGGTTTCCCGGGAAGGCGGCAGCATCTTTTCGTGCGGGTCTTCAATCGCCTGATAGAGTCCTTCGTCGAGGCGGCGATTGCGCTCGGCGATCTGGGTGCGCTCGTCGTCCGCCAGCTTTTTCAGTTCGTCGATATAACGGCGGATGGTATCGCTGAAGTCATCGAAGTCATACGGCAGCACGTCGGCATCGGCGAAGCGCATCACGGCGGTGCC
>JAGWQP010000445.1 GCA_028876805.1 Acidobacteriota bacterium
ACGCGCCTCCGGCGGGGAGACCTCGATTTCGTCCCTAACCCCGCGAACGCATCCGCGTGCTCACCTCACCGCCGAATTTCGCCGCCGTCTCGCAATTTTTCGGCGACTCGATTCGCGGCACGGCGGAAATCAATTTCGGCTCGGTCGGTTTGGGAATGACGCTCGGCGTCATACTCGGCCTGATCCCGATTCCGCTGCCGGGCGGCACGGCGCTGCGGCTAGGCCTTGCCGGCGGGCCGCTGGTCGTGGGTCTGATCCTGGGGCACCGCGAACACACGGGCCCCTTCACCTGGGTCATCCCGCTCAGCGCCAACCTCGCCCTCCGGCAGATCGGCTTGGTTTTGTTTCAGGCCGGTGTCGGAACCCGCGCCGGGTTCGGTTTCGTGGAAACAGTTCACACGAGCGGTGTCGGGATGATTCTCGCCGGCGGTCTGATCACCACCGGCGTGGCGCTGGCGAGCTTGTTCGTCGGACACCGGCTGCTGAAGCGGCCGTTCGAATCGGTGTTGGGTTTGACCTGCGCGATCCACACGGAGCCTGCCAGCCTGGCTTTTGCCAGCCACATATCCCGTTCCGGCGCCCCACAATCTTCGTACGCGCAAGTTTTCCCGGTGTGCACCGTGGCCAAGATTGTCCTTGCGCAAGTGGCTGGTGGCGTGGCGATAGGCGAGCGAAGGGATAATTAGGACAGGTGTACAATCCCGCGCTGGATGGCTGCCGTCGCGGCCTGCGTCCGGTCTTGCACGCCGAGCTTGCTGAGGATGTTTTTCACGTGGTTCTTGACCGTGTGTTCGGCGATGTTTAGCGAGTACGCAATCTGTTTGTTGGCCAGGCCGCGAACGATGAGCTCGAGCACCTGGACCTCGCGCGCGCTCAGGTCCGGCCGCGGCATTTGGGCGGCCAGCGCCGCCGCCACGCCTGCCGGCAAATAGGTCTGCCCGGCGTGGACCGCGCGAATTGCCTTCAGCAGCTCATCGTGCAGCACATCCTTGGTGAGGTAGGCCTGCACTCCGGCGGCCAGCGCTCGGCGGATGTCTTCATCGCCGCCGTAGGTTGTCAGCGCAATCATCCGGGCATTGGGAAACTGGGCTCGAATCGCTGTGGCCGCTTCGACTCCCGACATGATCGGCATCCGCATATCCAACAACGCCACGTCCGGCATGTGCTTGCGATACAGCTCGACGGCCTGCTGCCCGTTGCCGGCTTCGGCCACCACCGTCATGTCCGGCTGCATGTTGACAATGGTACTAACTCCCACGCGCGCAACCAGGTGATCTTCGGCGACCAGAATGCGAATCGGGTTGCTCACGGCAGCGGGACCGTCACTTCCACCTGCGTTCCTTCGCCCGGGTGACTGGCGAGGTGCAATTCCCCGCCCAGCCGTTCAGCCCGCTCGCGCATTCCGATCAACCCGAAATGCCCGCCCAGCGAGGAGAAGACGTCCTGCTGATCGAAGCCGTGCCCGTTATCCACAATATGCAGGTAGAGTTTGCGGGCTTCCAACTGGAGCTTGACCCAGATCTGATCGGCTCCGGCGTGTTTGAGCACGTTGGTCACCGCTTCCTGGGCGATTCGCAGCAGGTGCTGTTCGAATTCTTGAGGCAGCGCCTCTTGGGCACCGGACACATCCACATGAACCTTCACACCGGATCCAGCGGTCCAGATTTGGGCACCCGAGTTCAGTGCCGCTGCCAGATCCTGCCCCTCGAGCACCGAGGCGCGAAGATCCATCACCGAGCGGCGCGCCTCAGTCAGGCTGTGGCGAGCCATCTTGCGAGCCAGGTCCAGGTACTGGCGGGCCCGGCTGTGGGATTCCGGCATGGCCATGGCAACCGCATCGAGTTGCGAGGAAATCCCCACGAAGCCTTGCGCCAAAGTATCGTGGATCTCGCGCGCCAGCCGCGCGCGTTCCTCCAACACCAGTGCGAACCGCGACCCGAGTTGCCGAAGGCGCAGTTGATACAGACCCCAGGCCGCCGCTGCCAAAGCAAGTGCCGCCAGCAGGCGGAACCAGGCCGTTTCGTAAAATGCTGGCAGCACTTCGAAGGCGTAAGCGCGTTCCGTCGCTGGCCCGCCCGGCAGCTCAGCCCGCACCAGAAAACGATACTTTCCGTGACGCAGGCTGTTATAGTTGATCACCCGCCGGTTGCCCGCCCGCACCCAATCCGCGTCCAACCCCTCCAGCTTACGGAAATACTGCACTCGTTCCGGCGAGCCGAGGTGAATGCCCGTGTAGCGAATCTGGATCCTCTGGGTACCCGGCCGCAGCCGGGCCGGTCGGGCGAGATCCACCGTCCGGTCGTCCGCCGTCAGGTCGACCAGGTGCACCGCGGGGGGAGGCGCCGTGTGGCGGCGCGCGTGGGGATCAATCACGGCGAGGCCACGGCTAGTAGGGAACCACAGGCGTCCGTCCGCCGCGCGCCGCCCACCGCCTGGAATCGGGTAGCCGGGCGCGCACTGCGCGCTCCGCAATCCATCCGCGACGCCGTAATTGATCGGCTCCAAGCGCTGGATTTTATGCGCCGCGAAATCATGCAACTGCCGCTTGGAAATGCGGCAGATGCCACGCGTGGTGCTGAGCCAAAGCGATTCGCCGTCGTCCGCTACGGCCGAAATATTGTCGCTCAACAGTCCGTCCTTCTCGGTGAAATGCGTGAAGCGGTTGTCTCGAAGCGCGTTTAGGCCGCCGCCGAACGTGGCGATCCAGACCGTGCCATCGCTGTCCTCGCGCACTGCCCGGATCTGGTCGCTCGAAAGGCCGTCGGCCTCGGTATACTGCCGTTTATCGTTGCCGTATACCCGCCACAACCCCCTGCCATAACTTCCGGCCCACAAGACCCCGCCGCGACCTTCGGCTAGCGAGACGACCGAATCGATCAGCACCGGTCCGCCTGGAATGACGATGCGTAGCTGGTCCCCGTTTAGCTGGCCGAGACCGCTCGGCAAACCCAGCCAAAGCCGTCCCGAGGAATCCTCCAACGCGTCGAACACCAGCCCGCGATTCAGAGCGTCTCGTGGCCGGAACGTGGTGAGCCGGTTGTCGTGCATCCGGACCAGCCCGCCGCGGGTGCCCAGCAACAGGTCGCCGTCACGACTCTCGCGAATCGAAAACACCTCGTTATTCGGCAGCCCGTTGCGCGTCGTGAACAGCTGGTACCCGTCTGGCCCAAACAGCATCAGGCCGCTGTCATGAAACCCTACCCACACCCGGCCGCTACGATCCTGGTAGACCGTATTCGGGTCGTCGCTCGGGAGCCCTTCGCTTTTGCCGTAGACCGTAAACTCGTCGTCGCGAAAGCGCGTCAGGCCGTTGTTCGCTCCGACCCACAAGTTCCCTTCCCGGTCTTCGTACAAGCAGCGCACCTGGTCACGGTCCTGCCCGCCGGGGCCGGCCAGAGTGCTGAACCGACCGTTTCTCAACCGAGCCAGCCCGGAATTGGTGCCTGCCCACACGTTGCCGTCCCGATCCTCCCACAGCGCTCTGACAAAAATATCCGGCAGTCCGTCGCGTGTGTCGAAGCGACGGATCCTCCCGTCGGGTGAACGGAGCCGCACGCCTTGGCTGCCGGCGATCCAGAGATTATCGAGCGGGTCGGGCACCAACTGTGTGACGAAGTCCATTTCGAGCCCGACTCCATCCACCACCGAGACAAACCGGCCGTTCTCACGCTTCACGATTCCGCTGTAGCCCCCCACCCACAAAACGTGATGCCGGTCCTCACTGACCGTTCGCACGGTGGTGACCGGAACGTCTTTACCGGCGCGAAAGACCGTGAACTGGCGGCCGTCCCAGGAAGCTAGGTCCACGCCCGCCACAATCCATACCACACCGGCGTGGTCTACCGCGAGATCGCCGACCGCATCATCCGGCAGCCCGTCCTTTGTAGTAAAGGTTTGAAACTGTTTGTCTCGGTACCGAGTCAGTCCGTTGGGCGTTCCGATCCACAGTGCCCCATCAGTGCCCGCCGCCAAAGCCGTGATCGAGTTCGCTGGCAAATGTCCCTGATCCTTATTGAAGACAGAGAAATCGTAGCCGTCGAATCGCGCCAGGCCTTCATCGGTGCCCAACCACAGGTAACCGTCGCTGCTCTGCACGATCTCTCGTATGGTGTCTTGCGGCAGACCATGTTCCTGCGTCCAGACGGTGCGCGAATACTGGGTCAGCGCCTTGCGGGGGTCGAGCGCCCAGACCGCGCGCCCGCAGAGGCAGGTACCCACTACCAAGAGAATGCCGCGAGCCAGCCCGGTGCGCATGACTCCTTCCAGTATAAAAGGGTGAAACCGGGCTGTATGGCGGCGGGTGGAAATAAGCGCTTCGCCGGGATCGGAAAAAGGGAGGCCGAGCCACCCACTTCCATCTCAAAGCAGATCCGGTCGTCTCCCCGCTCGGCCTCACCCACCTCACCAGCGTCATGACGCTCCGCCGCTCGCAAAGCGCCCGGCGCCACGAAACACGATCCGGGCGCGCCGGGCGTCACACTCTGGCTTGGGGCTTAGCCGCCGAGAGGTTTGGCAGCGCTTTGGCCAGGAACCCGATGAGGCCGACTGCGCCGGCACCCCGCAAAGCCTCGCGTTACCGGTGGTGGAACGCGGACTCTCGGATCGAGGGACCGCAAGAAACGGGATCTTCGGGAAAGCGAACGTACCCATCTGGCCTCGATCAGTGCCGAGCCGGGAGCCTCCGGGGATCGAACGCTCGAACTTGCTCTAGGCCTCGCTCGAGGCCGCTATCGTTAGCCGGGGAGCCTCGACCACGCGGGTCGGCAGCCCACCCTCGGCTGCGAAACCGGCTGGATTTCTTAGCCATCCCTGGCTCGTCAGCCCGGTTCGCAAATGGCCTTTATCCTATTGACCACTAAGCCAGTTTCTTGCTGTTTTGCAATGACACTCACAAATACTTGACAAACTTGCACTAATATTTTATGCTTGTCAGTGGATGAGGCCAGCGGCCTCCAAAGATTGTTCAAAAAAATATTCATGAGGAGCTTAACACCATGTCTCTCACGCATTTCGATCCGTTAGCGAACCTGCGTTTGTTCGAGGATGCCTTCACTCGCTTCCTGAATGAGCCCACGTCAAACCGTCCCTGGTCTCCAGCCGTTGATATCTACGAAACCCAGGACGAACTGGTCATGAAGGCGGACCTGCCGGAGGTGAACTTGAAGGACATCAACGTGCGCGTGGAAAACCAGACCCTCACCATCGCCGGCGAGCGCAAATTCGAAAAAGACGAATCTCAGAAGGGCTTCCACCGTATCGAGCGGAGCTACGGCAACTTCGTACGCAGCTTCGCGGTGCCGAACACCTTCGACACCGACAAGATCAGCGCCGAGTTCCACAACGGCGTGCTGACGGTGACGCTGCCCAAGAAGGAGGCCGCCAAGCTGCGCCAGGTCAAAGTCGAAGTCAAAGCGTAAGCGCGCATCAAAGTTGCGGCCAAACCCATCAGATAATAGTAGAGGAGGCCGATGAGCGGCCTTTGGGAAGGAGGGCAGGCAACCAATGGTCGCCTGCCCGTTTTGTGTCTAAGGATGATCATGTTTCGAATCGACAGACTGACCCAAAAAGCGCAGGAAGCACTCCAACAAGCCCAGGCGGTCGCGGAGAAGAACCAGAGCCAGATGATGTTTCCCTTGCACCTGCTCATGGCCCTAGCGGAGGAAACGGAAGGAATCGTACGGCCCGTACTGGAAAAGTGCGGAGTGCGGCCGGACGCGCTGCTCGCAGAAGCCCAGCGCCTTCTGCCGACCCTGCCCAAGACTGGGCCGATGCAGCCCGGGATGTATCTGGCGCCGTCGCTGAACGAAGTGCTGGAGGGTGCCTTTGAGGAAGCCACGCGGTTCAAGGACGAATTCGTCTCCACCGAGCATCTGCTGCTGGCCCTGGCAGAACGGCGCAGCGAACCGGCCGGGCAGCTGCTCGACCGCGCCGGCGCCACTCACGACGCTATTTTGAAAGCATTGGTTTCGGTGCGCGGCACGCAGCGCATCACCGATCAGAATCCCGAGTCTAAGTATCAGGCCTTGGAACGCTATGCGCATGATCTGACCGAATCCGCGCGCCAGGGCAAGCTCGACCCGGTGATCGGCCGCGAGGATGAAATCCGGCGCGTGATGCAAGTGCTGAGCCGCCGGACCAAGAACAACCCGGTGCTGATCGGCGAGCCCGGCGTCGGTAAGACAGCCATCGTCGAGGGTCTCGCCCAGCGCATCGTGCGCGGGGACGTCCCCGATCAACTCAAGAACAAACGCCTGGTCGCCATCGACTTGGGCTCCATGATCGCCGGAACCAAATTCCGCGGGGAATTCGAAGACCGTCTCAAGGCTGTGGTGCGGGAGATCATCGAATCCAACGGCGAGATCATCTGTTTTATTGACGAGTTACATACGCTGGTCGGCGCCGGTTCCGCGGAGGGGGCCATCGACGCAGCGAACCTGCTCAAACCCGCGCTGTCCCGGGGCGAGCTGCGCTGCATCGGCGCCACCACTCTCAACGAATACAAGAAGCGTGTTGAGAAAGATGCAGCCCTAGCCCGCCGCTTCCAGGCGGTGTTGGTTGGTGAGCCCAGCGTCGACGACACTATCGCGATCCTTCGCGGTCTCAAGGAAAAATATGAGATCCACCATGGCGTGCGGATTAAGGACGCGGCAATCGTAGCGGCGGCGGTCCTCTCTCAGCGCTACATCGCCGACCGCTTCCTGCCCGACAAGGCCATCGATCTGATCGACGAGGCCGGTTCCGCGCTGCGCCTGCAAATCGGCTCGATGCCGCTCGAAATCGACGAGATCGACCGTCGCATCGCTCACCTCGAAGTCGAACGAATGGCCCTCAGCAAGGAGAAAGACGCCGCCTCGCGGGAGCGGCTCCGCCATGTGGAAGACGAACTCGAAGCCCTGCGCGGCAAGGCGGCTGGTCTCAAGGAGCGCTGGAACCGCGAAAAAAAAGCGATTTCCCGCGTACGCGAGCTCAAAGAGGAGCTCGACAACCTGCGCAAGGACGAGGACAAAGCTCGCGCCGCCGGCAACTGGGAAAGAGCCGCACAACTGCGTTACGGCCGCCTTTCGGAGATCGAGAAAGAGATTCAAGCCGCCGAGCAGGATCTGGAGGCCGTCAAGGAGAGCGCCTTGCTCAAGGAAGAAATCGACGAAGACGATATCGCGCGCATCGTGGCCAAGTGGACCGGCATCCCGGTGACCCGCATGCTCGAGGGCGAAGTGCAGAAGCTCGTTCACATGCCCGAGCGCCTCAAAGACCGTGTGGTCGGTCAGGATGAAGCCGTCCGGCTGGTGTCGAACGCCATCCTGCGCAACCGCGCCGGATTAGGCGATCCAAACCGTCCCATCGGCAGCTTTATTTTCCTCGGGCCTACGGGTGTGGGTAAAACCGAGTTGGTGCGCGCCCTAGCCGAGTACCTCTTTGACGACGAAAAGGCCATGATCCGCGTAGACATGTCCGAATACATGGAGAAGCACGCTGTGGCGCGCATGATCGGGGCGCCGCCGGGATACGTTGGCTACGAAGAAGGAGGCCAGCTTACCGAACAGGTGCGCCGGCGCCCTTATTCGGTGGTTCTTTTCGATGAGATCGAGAAGGCCCACCCGGAAGTCTTCAACATGATGCTGCAGATTCTCGACGACGGCAGGCTGACTGACGGACAGGGCCGCACGGTGAGCTTCAAAAACGTGGTGATCGTCATGACGTCCAACGTCGGGACCGGTATGGTGGAGAAGAACACCATCGGGTTCTCGGTGCATGGCAAGGACAAGCGCACCGATGAGACGCGCCGGCGCCTAATGGACGCGCTGCGCGAGCAGTTCCGACCGGAATTTTTGAATCGCGTGGACGATATCATCGTTTTCAATTCGTTGACGACCGAACATCTCGGCCTGATTGTGGATATTCAGTTGCGCAATGTGGCCAAGCTGCTAAAGGACCGCAACGTCGGCCTGGAGGTGACCCCGGCCGCCAAGAATCGGCTCATCTCGGAAGGATACGACGCACAATACGGTGCGCGTCCCATGAAGCGCGCGATCCAGCGCCTGGTCCAAGATCCGCTAGCTCTGAAGCTGATCAACGGCGACTTTAGCGAAGGTGACACGGTGCTTGTGGATGCCGGCACCCCCGAGGGTGGCTTGGTCTTCACCAAGCAGGTGCCGGTTGCGGTTTGAGGTAATACTATGACCACTAACACATTGAAAACGGCTTTGTTACTCGGTCTGCTGACTGCCGTTCTGCTTATCGGAGGCCAGGCTTTCGGCGGCCGGCAAGGACTCTACATCGCTCTGTTCTTCGCGATCGCGATGAACTTCAGCGGTTATTTCTTCTCCGATCGAATCGCGCTCTCGATGTACTCGGCGCAGGCCGTGACGGAAACCGACAATCCGGAGGTCTACCGGCGCGTGGAGCCGATCGTACGCAACCTCACCCAGCGGATGGGTCTGCCCATGCCGCGCTTGTGGCTGATTCCGGACGATTCGCCCAATGCTTTCGCCACGGGGCGAAACCCTTCACACGCTTCGGTCGCGTTCACCGCTGGAATTCTGCGGCTGATGAACGATTCGGAGATCGAAGGCGTGGTCGCGCACGAACTTGGCCACGTCCTGCATCGCGACATTCTCATTAGCTCGGTAGCGGCGATGATCGCCGGCATGATTACCTTCCTGGCCAGCATGGCGCGCTGGGGTATGATCTTCGGCGGCGGATCGCGCCGCGATGACGACGACAGAGGTGGCGCGCTCGGCATGGTATTCATGGCGATCCTCGCGCCCATTGCCGCCCTTTTGATTCAGATGGCCATTTCCCGTTCGCGCGAATACGACGCCGACGCCGCCTCCGCTAAGTACATCGGCTCGCCGTACCCGTTGATCAATGGCCTCGAGAAACTGGAGACCTGGTCGAAGCGGATCCCGATGGACGCAACGCCGGCCACCGCGCACCTGTTCATCATCAAGCCGTTCACCGGGGGAGGCTTCATGCGGCTGTTCTCGACGCACCCCTCCACCGAAGACCGCATCGCTCGCCTCCAGGGCATGCGATGAACGAAGTCCGAGTGAACCGCAAGGCGGCCGACCGCGTCGCCTCCGGCCACCCGTGGGTCTTTGCCAGTGACGTGACGGATCGCGACGGCGCCCAGCCAGGCGAAGCCGTAAGGGTTGCCGATGGCCGCGGTCGTAGGATCGGTACCGCGCACTACAGTTCCTCTTCGCAGATCGCGTTGCGAATGCTCTCGGACCAGGTGGAAGCCGTCGACCGCGACTTCTTTTTTCGCCGCCTACGCGCTGCCGAGCAATATCGCTGCCGAGTCGTCCACCACAGCGACACCTATCGGGTAATACACGGGGAAGCCGATCTGCTCCCTGCCTTGATCGTCGACCGTTACGGTGAATACCTAGTGGTTCAGACCCTGAATCAAGGCATGGACGGCGCCAAAGGCGAGATCGTATCCTGCCTAGGGGAAATTTTCCAGCCGCGCGGTATCGTGATGCGCAACGACGTCGGAGTGCGCGCGAAAGAGCAACTGGCCTCAGAATCGGGGGTCGTGGCCGGGGCAGTGCCGGAATTCGTACCGGTCCACATGAACGGGTTGGCCTTGCGTGCAAACCTGCTACGCGGCCAGAAGACCGGCATCTACCTCGATCAGCGTGAGAACTACCTCGCGGCTGCCCGCTACGCGCGCGGCGGCCGCGCACTCGATGCGTTCACGTCCACTGGCGGCTTCGCCCTCCACCTCGCCCGAAAGTGTGAGCGCGTCGAAGCCGCGGACAGCTCCGCGCCAGCGCTAGCC
>JAGWQP010000446.1 GCA_028876805.1 Acidobacteriota bacterium
TTATTTCCGACGTCAAACTTCGTGGGCTCTAGCACCTCGAGCGTCTTGGAGGGCATCTGCATATGGAAATCGCGAAGCGTGTACTTCCCCGGCCGGAGCTCGTTGTTGATCTCCCAGGAAGTTACCGGGTTATCGAACTCGCCCCAGCCGCCCTCCGGCAGGTAGGTCGCCGTGGCCTGGTTGGGACACGGCTTATGAATCGAAGGGGCGTCGGCCAATACCAGGATGTGCCTGTCTTTTTCGTGCTCGAAGAAGTAGAAAATGCCGTCTTGTTCGAGCAGCCGCGAGATGAAATTGAAGCCGCTCTCCCGGTATTGCACGCAGTAATCGAGCTTGGTGTAGGTTTTGGTGGTACCGTCCCGATAGGCGACCAGATCCGGATATTGTCCTTTTAGCTCATCGAACAACAGCTTCACGATCTCGAGCGTCGAAAGATCCTGGAAAATGCGGCAGTCCTGGCTCAGGGTCATCAGCCAGAGCCACGGAACCACCTCCGCCCGGTAATGCACAAACCGCCGGTCGGCATAACTCTGCGTGAAACGCGAAACGATTCCATTGAAGTGACGGCGCGGACCGGTCAAGTAGTCACTGTTGAGCGACAGATGCACCGTGCACTTTTCGCCGATCAGGTTCTTGGCCTTCACTCCCGGCGCCTTGCCACGTTCAGCCACCATTTGGATTTCGTAGTGAAACAGGTTCGACATGGCTTCTGAAGCTGTGAAGGAACTGATGAGCAGGACGTCAGGGGCAAGCGGAGTGTCGAGCACCATCAGGCGCTGCAATTGGGTAAGCACACTTCCGGCGGTCATTTTTGACCTCCTCGGGACCTAGGCGCCATTTGAACAGGCTGCCAGTCGCCCAGGGCCTGGTCCCGGTTGTTTTGAAACCACATCCCTTTGAACTCTCCAGTGAACTTCCGCGGGCTTTCTAACTGGCGCCCATCACCGCCATAACCCCGTCCGATGCGTATTCAAACGCGCCGTTCGCGCCCACGCTGACGCGAATGGCCGCGGGAGCCGCGCCCTCCGCCAAGCGGGCCAGGATTGTGCGCGAGACTTCCGGTAGCAACGTATTCGTCAGGATGTTGTCGATGTTCCGCGCACCGCTTTCGACCTCGGTCGACCGGCGCGCCACCTCGTCTACCAACGTATCCTCGTACTCCAGACGGGTCCGGTGGTTTTCCAAGAGCCGCCGTTCAATCTTACCGAGCTTCAAACGGATGATCTGCTTCAAGTTCTCGTCGCGGACCGGATAGTACGGAATCACCACCATCCTGCCCAAGAAAGCCGGCTTGAATATTTTGTCCAGCTCCGGCTTGAGCGCCTTCGCTAGCCCTTCCGCCCGGGGCATCGTCTCCGGGTCCGCGGTCAGCTTCATGATCGATTCGGTCGCCGCGTTCGAGGTCAGGATGATGATGGTGTTCTTGAAGTCAATCTCGCGCCCTTCGCCGTCTTCCATCAGACCCTTGTCAAACACCTGAAAGAATAGTTCGAGCACATCTGGATGAGCCTTTTCGACCTCGTCCAAAAGGAGCACCGAATACGGGCGGCGCCGCACGGCTTCCGTCAGAACACCGCCTTCACCATAGCCCACATAGCCTGGCGGCGAGCCCTTCAAGGTCGAGACCGTGTGCGCTTCCTGGAACTCCGACATATTTAAGGTGATCAGGTTGCGTTCGCCGCCGTAGAGCAAATCCGAGAGTGCTAGCGCGGTCTCGGTCTTTCCCACGCCGCTTGGTCCGACCAGCAGAAAAACGCCCACTGGTTTCGCGGGATCATCCAGGTTGGCGCGCGAAGTCCGGATTCTCTGGCTGATGCCGTGGAGCGCGTGCGACTGGCCGACAACCCTGGCATTGAGACGAGACTCGAGGTTCAGGATGGTCTCGATCTCGTCTTTGAGCAGCCGGCCGATGGGGATCCCAGTCCAGGCCGCGATCACTTCACCGACCACCTGGGCGTCCACGCAGACCCGGATCAGAGGCTCGTCTCCCTGGGTCTCATCCAGCTGCCGGTTAAGCCGCTCCAACTCGATGCGCTGGGCCGCGAGATCAGCCGGCGCCGCCGACTGCTCCTCGATTTTGCCGCGCAGGTCCCGGATTTTGAAGACGAGGTCCCGTTCCGTCTCCCACCTGGCCTGGAGCCCGGCGAGTTTCGCCTCGACGTCCCGCCGCTGGTTTTCAATCTCCAAGAGCCGGTCGGCGTGATTGGCGCCGACGGCCGCTTCGCGCTCGAGTACGCGCTTCTGCACAGCCAGATCGTCGAGCGTCCGCTGCGCCCCCTCGATCGACGGAGGGATGGTGCTTTGTCCCAACGCCAGGCGCGCGCAAGCCGTGTCCAACACGCTCACCGCTTTGTCGGGAAGCTGCCGGTCGGCGATGTACCGGTGCGACAGGCGCACCGCAGCGGCTACGCCTTCGTCCAGGATGCGGACCGCGTGGTGCTTTTCGAGCATTCCCACAATCCCGCGCAGCATCAGCGTGCATTGCGGTTCGGTGGGTTCCCCGACCTTGACGGGTTGAAAGCGCCGGGCCAGGGCGGCATCCTTCTCGAAGTACTTTTTGTATTCCGACCAGGTGGTGGCTGCGATCGTGCGCAACTCGCCCCGCGCCAGGGCCGGTTTGAGAATATTGGCGGCGTCGGTTTGTCCGGCGGCGCCACCGGCGCCAATCATGGTGTGAGCTTCGTCGATGAACAGGATCACCGGCGTTTCGGACTGCTTGACTTCCTGGACGAGCCCCTTCAGACGGTTTTCGAATTCGCCTTTGACCCCGGCGCCGGCCTGCAGCAGGGCCATGTCAAGCGTACGGATGGAAACGTTCCTGAGAGGCGGCGGGACATCGCCTTCGGCCACGCGCAGCGCGAATCCTTCCACCACGGCTGTCTTGCCGACACCAGCCTCGCCGACCAGGATCGGATTGTTCTGCCTCCGGCGGGTGAGGATATCGATAATCTGCCGAATTTCCAGATCCCGCGCGAGTACCGGATCCACCTTGCCCGAGCGCGCATTCTCGGTCAGGTCCGTGGTGTATTGATCGAGGTAGGGCGTTTTGCCGCCGCCGATGGGCCCGCCGGCTTCGGCCGAGGCGGGAGCGACGGCGGCTTCGGTGGTTTCGACCGAGTCCCGGGTCAGATCCGCGAAATGTACCCCAAGCGTCTCGCGATTGATCTTCTGGAACTCGCGGCTCACCTCGCGCATCAGCCGGTTCAACTCGGTTTCAGACGCGAGAGCCAGAACCGCAAATCCGGAACGAATCTGACGGGCGCCGTAATTGATCGAGCCGATGGTCCATGCCTCGGTCAACATGCGGACGAGGGTGGGACTGAACGCCGGAGTTCGGGCGTTGCCCGACTTCAGTTTGTCGAGGCTGCGGTTCAACTCCGCCGACAATCGCGCCCGGTCGATCTCGAAATATTTCAAGATAGCCGCCAGGTCGGCGTTCGTTCGATCCATCAACTTCAAGAGAAA
>JAGWQP010000447.1 GCA_028876805.1 Acidobacteriota bacterium
ACATAGACTGCGATTATACCGGGTCCACGCAAGCTCTTGATTACTCGTTGAGCCACCGGTGCTTAGGAGTGCTCTTTGGTAGGTGCGGGGCGTTAATCCAAATATCTTCCAAATGGGGAAGGAACCCAATGACCAGACCCGAGACGCTCGCTAATCTCTCGCCACTCCCCGCCCAGGAGCCTCCACGTGGCCTAGAATCGTTCGCCGCGGACTCGTTGATGGTTTAGAGGCAGGGATACCTCAGCGAACGAAGAGAGGGCCGTTTAGATGCCTTCTACCACCGAGGTCTTCAAGCTCTGCTGCCATACCTGCAATCGCTCGCTGGAACTCCCGGCCAGTTCTACCAGCCAGCCAGAGACCGCACGATGTCCACACTGCAGCGCCGAATTGCATTGACTGGCGAGGTTCCGAATGAGCCCAAGCGAAATTAAGGCGGCCGTCCGCGTCGTGATATCGATACCGCTGGACTCGTGAAGCTCCGAGCCGAAGGCATGTCTTGGCCTGCGCTAGCCCGCAGGTTGAAATGTGGACAGGGCACCGTGCGTCGGTACCAACACGCAGCGTCTATACCTTGCCAAAACCCCAAAGCAGAGGTCCTACAGCCTGAAGTAAATCAGCTGAACACCAGAACCGGACTTTGAACTACCTCTTGACCTCAGAATTCGCTTAAGTCTCTGGGTAATTCGATTTAAACGGGAGGAATACGAGAGGAAGTGGCGCAAGGTGGGATTGCGATGACACTCGAGCAAAGACAGACATTCACGAACTTAGCAGTGTCAGCACACGTTGAGCGGACGCCGTAGCACCAGCATACTGACCGCCGGCTATCTGCCGACGCAGTACGCGCATTTCAGCTGCGGCCGCCTCGAACTGCGAGCTGTACACATTCTGGGCAGCTCCCCTGTCAAGCCGTTTAACAGTACCCTTGTCCTCCACCCATCGGATGGCTTCGTCAAGTTCGGGCAGCTCGACCTCGGCGGGCGAGGAGACCGCCTTTTCGAGTACGATTCTGACCGCCCCGTAGTTCATGGCCGAACATAACACGCAGAACGAATCGGCTAGTTGTCTCGCAGCAAGAACCTCTTTGGCTCGTGCGAAATATAACGAACTAGCCGCCTTGGGGACCCGGTTAATCAAATGATTGTCAGTCTGCACCTGGCCCAAAGGGTAAAATCTCCTCCTGCCCCTTACTCTGTGGCTGTGGGCACGGGCCGGTTGGGTGGCTCCCTGCCTCGACCGGCCCCCTTGCTAGACTCTCTGGCATCGTCCGCTAGCCTGCACGACCACCGAACTCCTCAGGCTCGTCCCGATCAGCCGGGCTTCGGATGTCCGTAGAATGACGTATGAGGTGTCCTTGTGAGCCGAACGCCGGAAGACGACAAGATCCGGGAAAATGTTGCGGTGGGTTTCCTGGCAATGCTTGATCGCATCGACGGTCATCCCTGCTTGACATCGTACGTAGTAAGGGAATCGAGCTATGGGAACGCGGGCTGAACAAGCTACGGCAGACCCCTCCTCAGGTACAGGCAATCATAAAACTGTCTTTCCGTTACGTTATTTCCATTCTGTGGTTGCTGTCGTTTGCCGGATTGCTGGCCTTAGTATCGTGGTGGTTCATCACAACGCCCCCGCCGACTTACCGTAAGTGAGATATGGGGCTTGCCAACCACAATCAACATAATGGCTTTTTGCGTTTGTCGCCAAGGTAGAGCGGACCTGCTATCCCGACTCCAACTCCACTCCCAGAGCCTGCAGCGAACGTACCAACGGACTTGCGAGCAACCGCCTGACGCGAGATATTACGCCGCGACTCTTGACTTGAATCCTTGAGCCCACCGCGTGACCTCAAAACCCTAGACCGTCTCGGGGGAAAAACGGCATGAGCACGCTTGCAGGTCTGTAACGCAACGGAAACAATTCAGAAAGCCTTTCGCGCCAGTTGATACAATCACCCGACCGGCAATGCAAAAACTACTCTTGCTCACAGCGCTCGTCGTTTTCGGCATAAGCGGTTTGGCACAAGAATCGTCGGACACCGGGCAAATAGGCTGGCTTGCTCAAGTGGCCCGCATACAAGCCGCACAGCCACACTGGATTACGCCCGTAATTACCGTAACGCCCCGGCTGGAGCAGGAATTTCGCTATGACATCGCGGAGCAGAAGCAAACCCAAGGCACCGCGACGGAGGTGTATGGCAATGGAAAGGGGCCGGAATTCATCCCTATGCAGCCTTTTCAAGTCACCCTGGGTCTGCCCAGCTATGTAGTGCATCATCAAGCCAGCGCCTCAGACGGTTGGAGCGACTTTTCGCTACTCGTGAAATACCGACTCCTGGCGCGTAATGAGAATCACGGCAATTACATCCTAACGGCATTTCTTGGTGCGAACGTTCCCACCGGGACACGCAACATCGGTGCCGGGCACCCCACATTCAGCCCTACTCTGGCCGCAGGAAAAGGCTTTGGGGAATTCAGCGTTCAGAGCACGGTCGCAATCACACTGTCAACATCTAGCATCGGGGTGGTGGGAAGACCAATCAGCCAC
The DNA here is from genome assembly GCA_028876805.1 of Acidobacteriota bacterium. Taxonomy (GTDB): domain Bacteria; phylum Acidobacteriota; class Terriglobia; order Bryobacterales; family Bryobacteraceae; genus PSRJ01. The sequence goes on from JAGWQP010000447.1 coordinate 2,545, forward strand.
AACACGGCACTTCAGTATCACGTGAAGAGTTTCTTTTGGCCGGAGTTAGAGTTCAATTCCACCTTCTGGCAGAGCGGGGTACAGGCTGGCCAAAAGCAGGTCTTCGCAACACCAGGCTTCGTAATCGGCCGGATTCCGCTAAAGGGGCGCCTGAAACTCGCGTTCGGATCGGGTTTTCAGATAGCTCTAACCCACTTTCACACTTACGACCACCGACTCTTGTTCACGGTTCGATTCCCTTTCAGCTAGGGGGGTGTGGTAACGTGGCAAGCCTGGAGGAGCACCTCTTGGAGTTTCGCGCAATCACATTACGCCCAACAACCACGTGCTATCCTGCGATTGACGTAATACCGGCTTCGTCACCGGCATCTCGCGGCTCGGCGTTAAGAGCAACTCGGCGGCCCAGCGTTGGAGGTACCGACGTAAGGCGGGAATCGTCACCCGCAGCGGACGTGAAGTAAAGGCCGTCGTCCAGCCAGTTGGTGTAGAAGCGATCCCTACCGCAAACCAAACCCCACCACCAACAATCCCACTCGTAATCCGCCTGAATTCCCCACATTAATTCCAAACACTGAAGTGTTTACAGGGCAACGGCTTATGCCACAGGTGCCTTCGGATGCCGCCGACGCCACTCGGCTATAGCCTCCTCGCGCTGAATCACGAACGCTTGACGCGGTGGCTGGCCCCTGCTCGCTTGAGGACTGCACATGTAACGGGCTGCGGCACCGAACTGCTTCAAGGCATCATCAGACATGCGGCGGAGCCGTGCACGCAACTCCTCGTCTTCTATATCGGCGACTTCGACCCCTCTGGCGTGGTAATCCAATCGAACGCGAAAAATGTGGCAAACTGAAGGATTTTACATAGACTGCGATTATAGCGTGCGGACTATGGGGTTCCGAGGTTTCAACGGGGTGCGCATGTGCGCGAGCAAACCAATCAGTCCCAAGCCTGCGCAGATCGCGCCCGCGTAGAAGGTGGCCGCGGGACCGATGCGGTCCCACAGCACTCCTGCCAGCACGCTCGCTACGAGCAACACGAGGCCGCTAACCAGATTGAACAAACCAAAGGCCGCCCCGCGCCGGCCGGCGGGCGCGGCATCCGCAACCAGTGCTGCGAATAACCCCTGGCTGAATCCCATGTGAAGTCCCCAAAGGCAGATTCCTGCCAATAATCCTCGAATTCCGGCGGCTTGGGCGAGAACGACGTCGGCGAGAATCAAGGCGAATCCACCAATGGCCAATACCAAACGACGGTCTCGACGATCGGAGAGATGGCCGGCCGGATAGGACGAAGCCGCGTACACCGCGTTCATCACCACCAGCACCAGGGGCACAAAATCGTTACTGAGACCGAGGCTGTTGGCCCGCAAGACCAGGAACGCCTCACTAAAGCGGGCCAGGGTGAAAACGGCGCCTATAGCTACCACGAACCAGAAGACTGGAGACCCTTGACCGAGCTCACGCCACTTGAAACGCGGCAGCACCCTCTCCGACTTCAGAGAATCGGGCGGTTCATGGACAAACATTGCGAGCAGCCCTACCGATACAAATGCCGGCAAGACCGCGATCCAGAAGACCCGGCGGAAATCTCCGTGGAATGCCAGCATCAGCCATATGGCACCGAGTGGGCCAGCGAACGCGCCGACGGTATCCAGGCTTTGGCGCAATCCGTAGCTCGCTCCCCGCACCGGCAGTGGCGCCAGCTCCGCTACCAGAGCGTCTCGCGGGGCGCCTCGGACGCCTTTCCCCATCCGATCCATTAGGCGCGCCGTCACGACGATGCCGAACGACTGCGCAAGCGGAAACAGCGGCTTCGTCAACGCCGCCATCCCATAGCCCGCAAGTGCCAGTGCCTTCCGCTTGCCCAGCCGATCGCTCAGCACGCCGGAGAAGATCTTGACGACGCTCACCGTGGCTTCCGCCGCACCTTCCAGCAGGCCAAGCGCGGCGGCGCTCACGCCCAGGACCGATACGATAAATACCGGCAACAGGCTGTGAATCATCTCCGAGGAGATGTCCATGAACAGGCTGACAAAACCGAGCGCCCAGATGCCGGGCGGGATATGGCGAAAGCGATTCATGGATTCCGGGATACAGGACCGCGGTCGCCCGCACTCCCCGGTTCTCTGCGACTACTTGATCTCCAGGATCTCCTTTTCTTTGGTTTTGGCCGCCTGATCGACCTTCGCCATGTAGGCATCCGTCAGCTTTTGGATCTCGTCGTGCGCCCGCTTGTCCTCGTCTTCGGTGATTTTCTTGTCCTTCAGCAACTTCTTCACCGCTTCGTTGCCATCACGGCGGACATTGCGGACCGCCACTCGATGGTGCTCGGCGGTGCCGTGCAGTTTCTTGACCAACTCCTTGCGCCTCTCCTCGGTCAGCGGCGGGATGGGAAGGCGTATGACCTTGCCGTCGTTGGCGGGGTTCAGGCCGAGGTCGGAAACGCGGATCGACTTCTCGATGGCCCCGATCAGCGACACATCCCACGGCTGGATGGTGATCAAGGAAGGTTCGGGGACATGCAGGTTGGCCACTTGATTCAACGGGGTTGGCGTCCCATAGTAATCCACCCGGATCTGATCGAGGATGCTCACCGAGGCGCGCCCCGTGCGAATCGAGGCCATTTCGTGCTGGAGGTCCGACAGCGCTTTGTCCATCCGCGCCTTCAGGTTCGTCTCGATGTCCTTCACCGAATTGAAATTTAAGCCGCTGGGAGCGGTCTGCGGTTCTGTCTTCATAAGCGGTCTCTCCGAAAATCCGGCTTGTGAATGCGCCGGCGGTTGGGCGCCGACAACCGCATTATAACTCGGCGTGCCCGACAACCCCTTCGAAATGCGGAACTTGTGGAAACCTTCGGGGCTGCGCCTGATATCCTGAGACCATCGACCTGCGTTCCAAGCTGCGGGTGGTTATGGTGGCCACGCGCAACCCGATCAATCTCGGCGCCGCCGCGCGCGCCATGATGAACTTCGGCTTTTCGCGTCTGCGTGTGGTCAACCCATACGAGGTGGCTTTCCGCGAAGCGCGCTCGGCGGTCGGCGCAGCGCCTCTGCTGCGTTCGGCCCAGGAGTGCTCGACGGTGGCTGAGGCCGTGGCGGACTGTCGTCTGGTGGTGGGCACGACCTCGGCGGGCCGGCGCGGGCTCAAACATTCCCTGCGCCGCCTGGAAGAGGGGGCCCGCCTGATCGGGCACGCGCTGATCGAAGGTCCAGTGGCCGTGCTGTTCGGTTCGGAAAAGTTCGGCCTCTCGAACGAAGACCTCAGCCACTGCCATTGGCTGATGCGCATCCCCACCACCAGCCCCAATCTTTCGATGAATCTCGGCCAGGCGGTTTCGTTGTGCCTCTACGAATTGTCGCGCGACTCCAACCGAACCGCGGGGGGTGCCCGGAAGATCAAGCCGGCGACCGCCGCCCAAAATGAGCAGATCACCGCCCTGCTGCTTGACGCCCTGGGGCGCAGCGGCTACGTGAATCCCGTCACCTCGGCGTCGACCGCAGAGAAGGTGCGGCGCCTGGTGCGGCGCTTAGAGATCGAGAGCAGAGACGCATCGGTACTGCTCGGGATGCTGCGGCAGATTTTGTGGAAGCTGGGCGCCTAAGCGCGCCAAGACTCCTCGTCGTGCGCCGCGCGAAGAGCGGCTTTGGTGCCGGTAAAATCTAGGGCGCTCCGCGTCTGACTGAAGACCGAGGGACGCACACGGAGCTTGTGCAGGAGAGGGGGCGAGCAGACTTAGTTAGGCGGCAGCTGCCCGGAGGGGCCTTTCTTTTTCGACGCCTGGCCGCCGAAGGTCAGGGTCACATCGGCAGTGTGCTCCCGCTCGTTGCGCTCGACTTCCGATTTCGTCTCGCCGAGGTTGTCAAACAGGGCCTGCGCCCGCACGGTCGCCAGAAATTCGTTCGGGTAATCAGGATTGAACGGCGTGCCTTGCTTGATCGACCAGATGCGCTTCATCTCGTACTCACCGTTTAAGTCCAGCCCGACGATCATCAACGTGCCCATGGTGAACCGGGGGCCCGCGTCGATGTGCACGGCCACGTCAACGGTCTTGTTGGCGTCATCAATCACGCGTTCCGGGGTGACTTTGGCGTCGAGGTAGCCGGCGCGGACTACGGCTTTCCCGATCCGTTCGAGTCCTTGGCCGATCTGGTCGAAGTCGGCGACTTCACCGGTGTGGAACTGGGCCGCCTTCAACAAAGCGTCCGGGCGCAGCGGCGTCGGCCCCGCGATCGCGACCTTTCCCAAATGAAAACTGTCGCCCTCCTCGACGGTGACGAACACCTTCAATCCCTCGACGTCTTTGACCGGTTCGGTGCGCACCGACCCGAACTTCACCTGGATGTAGCCGCGCGCTTCATACCGCGGGCGCACCGCCGTGTTCAGAAGCTCGCGAAACCGCTCCTCGGTATAGGGCTGGCCGACGGCCACGCCGCTGATGGCATCGCGCAGCACGTTCTGCGGCACGCCTGTGTTTCCGTCGAAGGTCACCTCGGCCACTGAAGGATAGTTGCGCGCCGGACGGAAAACAATTTCAAACTGGTCGGTCCCCACCGGATTCAGGCGCGCGATCAGTTTTTCCGGATGGCCCTTGGCAGCGAGGTAGTCGTGGATCCAGCCGACATAGCGATCGAGAACCACTCTGGTGGCTGGCAGCTTCTTCAGCGAAAAAAGCGGGTCTTTGGCATGCAAGAGGGTCTCGATCTCCGGCGAAGCGACGCCCAGCGCTTCGAAGCGTACCGGGTAGACCGGCTCGACCTCGGTCACTTGAAAGGTGGCCACATAGCCGGCTCGGTTGGGCCCCGGCATGAACTTATAGCCGACCGTTTCGAAGGCACCCGACCCCAGCAGCCGGTCGCGCGCGGCGTCGAACTCCTCTTTGCCGGCTAGCTGGCCGATTCTTACCCCCGCCAGCGCCACCACCTGCTCGGACGTATACAGGTGATTTCCTTCCACCAGCAGGCTCTCGACCGGCCACTTGGTGGGGTTCTCAGCTTTCTTGAGCGGTGTCGGCCGCCGGGGGCGAGTCCCGGGCGGCTGAGCGAATCCCAGCCCCGCAACCGCCATCAAAAGAATCAGGAGCCATTTCATCGTTTTATGGTAGACGCACGTCGTGAGACCCCGGTGACACTAGGTAGAATGAAAAAAGTGCCCTACGATCTGGTTGTCGTTGGGAGTGGCCCGGGCGGCTACTCCGCGGCTATCCGTGCCGCCCAGTACGGACTGAAGACGGCGCTTGTCGAAAGGCAGGCCAGGCTGGGAGGAACCTGTCTGCTGGTGGGTTGCATCCCGACGAAGGCTTTGCTCCAGACCGCGGACGTTTGGGAGCGCTTCGTCCACGCCGACCAGGAAGGAATCCATTGCGAAAATCCCCGCCTCGATTATCCCAAAGTCAAAGAGCGCAAGGACGCGATCGTCAGTAAGCATTCAAACGGTGTAGCCCTTCTGCTCAAGCGTGCCAAAGTGGAACGAATCGCCGGCTACGCCACCCTGAAAGGCGCCGGCCGGATAGAGGTAAAATCCGATTCCGGCGCGCAGACGCTGGAGGCCAAAAATATTCTTGTCGCGACTGGCTCGGAAGCACGCATGCTCCCCGGGCTCCAGCCCGATGCCGACACCATCCTCACCAACATCGAGATCCTGAACCTGACCGAGGTGCCAAAAAGCCTCATCATCATCGGCGCAGGCGCAGTGGGGGTAGAATTTGCTTCGATTTTCCGCCGGTTTGGAACCGAAGTGACGGTGATCGAGATGCTGCCACGCGCGGTACCGGTCGAGGACGAGGATATTTCCAGGGAACTCGAGCGCGCCTTTCGGAAGCAGAAGATCCGTGTGGAAACCGGCGCGCGTGCCGACAATATTCAAAAGATCGGCAAATGCGTGCGTCTGGCGCTGACCACCAAGGATGGCAAGCAGGAGCAGCTCGAAACCGAGAAGCTGCTGGTCGCGGTGGGCCGCAAGCCTAACACGTCGCATATCGGCCTCGAGAACACCCGGGTGGCGCTGGAGGGTGAGTTCATCAGGGTCGGTCCGTACCAGGAGACGGCCGAGCTCGGCATTTATGCCATCGGCGACGTGGTGGCGGGGACGCCGCAACTGGCGCACGTGGCCACCATGGAAGGCATGATTGCAGTGGCCCACATGGCCGGCAAGCCGGCGACGCCAATCAACAGGAATCGCATCCCCAGCTGCACCTATACCGAACCCGGCATCGCCAGCGTGGGCCTGACCGAAGCTCAGGCGCGCGCTCAAGGCTATGCGGTCAAGATCGGACGGTTCCCCTTTGCCGGCAACAGCCGCGCCACCATTCTGGGGAGGCACGAAGGCTTCATCAAGGTGGTCTCCGACGAGAAGTACGGCGAGATCCTCGGGGTCCACATCATTGGCCCCGAGGCGTTCGAGCTGATTGCCGAAGCAGTGACGGCCATGAACGCGGAAGCCACCGTGGGCACGATGATCGAGACCATCCACGCACATCCCACGCTCTCTGAGGCGGTCGGCGAAGCCTTCAATGCGGTCCACGGTCTTTCCATCAATGCGTAGCTGCCAACTGCGGGAACTCGGGCGCATCGATTACGCAAAGGCGCTCGAGCTGCAACAAGACCTTGCTCGCCAACGCAAGCAGGGGCAGATTGGCGACCAACTTCTGCTGCTCGAGCACGCGCATGTGATCACCCTGGGGCGGAACGGACGCATGGAGAACCTGCTGGCCGGCGAGGAAGTCCTGCGGCGTGCCGGCATTTCCTTTTACCCGACCAACCGCGGAGGCGACGTCACCTACCACGGCCCCGGGCAACTGGTCGGCTACCCAATCCTCGATCTCCGGGAATGGAAGCGTGACGTGGTCGGTTACGTGCGCGCCATCGAACAGGTGATCATCGACACTCTGGCTGAGTTTGGAATCACCGCCGGCCGCATCCCCAAGCTGACGGGAGTGTGGGTGCAAGGGCGCAAAATCGCGGCTATCGGCGTGCACCTCAGCCGCTGGGTGACGTCACACGGATTCGCGTTGAACGTGTCCACGAATCTGACTTATTTCCAATACATCATCCCCTGCGGATTGACCAAGCCTGTCACATCCATGGCGCAACTGGGCGTCGCAGCGGATCTCGGCGCGGTTTCCCGAACGCTGGCCGGTCATTTTGGCCGCGTATTTGATTGCAAGTTGGTTGATGAGACACCGGTGCTCGCAGCGCCAGGAGAGTGAGAACTGATGATGACCGATGTCGTAATGCCCCAAATGGGCGAAAGCATTGTGGAAGGCACACTGACGAAGTGGCTGAAGAAGCCCGGCGAGCACGTGGATCGCGACGAGCCACTGTTCGAGATTTCGACTGACAAAGTGGATACCGAGATTCCTTCGCCGACCGCCGGGACACTCTCGGAAGTGTTGGTGGAAGAGGGCAAGACGGTGAGCATCAACACGGTGGTGGCGCGGATTGAAGAAGGCGGAAACGGTCGGGCACCGCGGCCGAAGGCAGCGGAGGCGGCACGGCCGGCACCGTCCGCAGCTCCGGCGCCGCCGCCCCCGGCAGCCGTGCCCTCGACAGTTGAAACTGCCGCGGAAGTGGCCGGACCGCTATCGCCCTTGGTACGCAAGATGGCGCGCGAGCACAACCTCGACCTCAGCCGCATCACCGGAACCGGCGCCGGTGGCCGCATCACCAAGCAGGACGTGGAAGCGTATCTCGCGCAGCCGGCCGGCCAGCCCACCGCACCCCCGGTTCCGGCTCCGCCCGCACCGCGCGCGGCGCCGGCGGCGCCCCCCCGAGCTCCCGCTGTGTCGCCCGTCCCGCCGGCCGGCCAGCCTAAAATCCGCGTCGAGCCCATGAGCACGATGCGCCTTAAGATCGCCGAGCACATGGTGCTCTCCAAACGCACCTCCGCGCACGTCACCACCATCCACAAGGTAGATATGACCAAGGTGGTCCGCATGCGTGACCGGACCAAGGCCGGCGTGCAGGCCCAGTACGGCTTCTCGCTGACTTACCTGCCATTTGTGACGCGGGCCGCAGCAGCTGCACTGAGGCAATACCCAGTGATCAACGCGTCGATCGACGGCAACAACATTATTTACCACAACGAAATCAACATCGGCATCGCAGTCGCTTTGGAAAACGGCTTGATCGTTCCGGTGATTCGCAACGCCGACGAGAAAAACGTGCTGGGGCTGCAGCGTGCGATAGTGGATCTGGCCGGACGTGCTCGCTCGCGCCAGCTCAAGCCCGAGGAGGTGCAAGGCGGCACGTTTTCCATCACCAACTTCGGCAGCTTTGGCAGCGTGACCGCCACGCCGATCATCAACCAGCCGCAGGTGGCCATTCTCGGTGTGGGCACCGTGGAGAAAACGCCGGTCGTGATTGACGATGCCATCGCCATTCGCTCGATCGCTTACCTTTCGCTGACCTTCGATCACCGGTTGATCGACGGCGCGGTGGGCGATCAGTTCGTGACCAAGGTGCGGCAGGTGCTCGAGGATTGGTCCGAAGACGTTCTGTAGGCCACGATGCGTACGTTCTGGCTGCTGGTGGCGGTGGTGGGAGCATCCTATGAAACCTTCGCCCAGGGGGCGAACCCCTTGGCGCCACTCTCCGCGCGCGAGATCCGCGACGCCTCCCGCATTTTCCGGGACTCCGGACGCGTGCCGCGGGGCGCCGAGTTCAGCGAGCTCACCCTGGAGGAACCGCCTAAGGAAGCCGTATTGCGCGGCGGCGTCGCCCCGCGGCGGGCCTTTGCCGTCATCTACGATCGCGAGGCGAACCACACGTGGGAAGGCGTTGCCGATCTGGCCACCTCTCGCGTAGTCTCATGGAAAGAAATCCCCGGCGCACAACCCGCGATTACTGGCGAAGATTCGGAGCGCGCCGAGCGCCTCGTTCGCGCCGACCCGCGCTGGGCGCACGCCATGCGCGAGCGCGGTATCACGGACCTGAATCAGGTGGCGGTGGCGTGCTGGTCAGCCGGCTATTTCGCTCTGCCCGGGACTGAACAAGGACGGATTGTGCGCGCCCTTTCCTACTACCGCGGCCGTGATGGAAACTTTTTCGCGCATCCGGTGGAAGGTGTAGTGGCGCACGTGAACCTGACCACTCGCCAGATCCTCGACTTTCTCGATATCGACAGCAACACTCCGGTGCCGCAGGAAAACGCGACTATCGATCGCGGACCGTTTCGCACGGCCGCGGCGCCGCTCGAGATTAGGCAGGCTGCCGGCCCGGGCTTTCACATCGAAAACGGTGAAGTGCGTTGGCAGAAGTGGCGGTTCCGCTACGCGCTCGATCCACGCGAAGGCCTGGTCGTGTACACGGTGGGCTACGAAGACGAAGGCCGTGTGCGCCCCATTCTGTATCGCGGGTCGGTGTCCGAGATGGTGGTGCCGTACGGCGACCCCGGCGCAGCCTGGTTTTTCCGGAACAGTTTCGACGCCGGCGAACTCGGCCTGGGCGTGACAGCGACCCCCCTGCGGCCGGGTGTGGATTGTCCCGCCAACTGCTCAGTGTTCAACGCCGTGATCTCGGATTCCACTGGCGAACCGCGTACACTCGCCCGTGCCGTGGCTCTCTACGAACGCGACGCCGGAATCGCCTGGAAGCACGGCTACGACGCGCGGCGCGCGCGCGAACTGGTCCTGGCTATGGTGTCCGAGGTGGGTAACTATGATTACGGATTCGACTGGATCTTCCTCGAGGACGGGACGATCGAGGTGCGCGTGGAGCTTACCGGTATCATGGCGGTGAAGGCCGTCGAAGGCCGAGGGGACGCCTACAGCCATCTGGTCGGCAAAAACACGGCCGCACCCCACCACCAACATTTTTTCACGTTCCGTCTGGACCTAGACGTGGATGGTGCCCAAGGCAACCGCGTGGTGGAGCTGAATAGCGTGCCGGCGCCCGCCGGTAAAGCGAACCCGTACGGGAACGCCTTCACCATGCAGGAAACGCCGCTGCACACTGAGCGCGAAGCGCAACGCAGCCTGAACCTGGCCACCAGCCGGCGCTGGGTGGTTACCAATCCTCTGGTGAAAAATGCGCTGGGGCACTCGACCGGCTATGCGCTGGTCCCGGGCACGAACGCTGTGCCTTTTGCCGCGACGGATTCGTGGCTGCGGAGGCGCGCCGGCTTCCTCAACGCGCACCTATGGGTGACGCCGTACCAGTCTTCGGAAAGGTATGCCGGTGGCGACTACCCCAACCAGAGCCGCGGCGGCGACGGCCTCACGCGTTGGACGGCCGCCAACCGGTCCGTCGACAGCGCCGATGTGGTTGTGTGGTACACGCTCGGCATCACACACAACCCGCGCCCCGAGGATTGGCCGGTGATGCCGGTCGAAACAGCTGAATTTAAGCTGATCCCGTGGGGCTTCTTCGCGATGAATCCGGCGCTCGATCTGCCGCCCGAACGGTAGAGTGTTTTGCTCCTCTTGGGATCGGTTCGCTGGTGTCGCCCGCGTGGAACCCGACCACCAGCCGAATGCGGTTCGAATCGGAATCGCACACACACGTCTCGCGTATCCCCGCGTCTGATTAACAATGAACTGGCATAAGGGGAATCAAGCCCACCTCGACTGCGAAAAATCCTCATCGGCCGCAGCGACGTTGTCGACCACAAACTGGGCCGCTCGGTCCACCACACCATCACCCCGGTGGGAGCAAAGGTCGAGGCCGAGATCATCGCGGCTCAGCCCTTGGGCCCAGCGGATCGGCTCGGGTAGAATCGTCCGTAGCCAAGGCGCCGACCCACGTGCAAGACCCGAATGATCCGCTTCAAGTGGGCATTGCTCAAATATCTACCAAACCCGGAACAGCGGGTCCCGCTCACTCCCCTGTACCGGGCGCGTTTACCCCGTACGGACGAGAGCGCCCGCCTCGAAAGGGTTGGCGCTCGAGCCTGCGTCACCAAGACGCGCAGGGCACATTCACGGCCTGGGGTCGGCAGGGCGCCGGTTTCAACTGAATACGAGACATACTGGACCTGCGGCCCGCGAGCCGGCGGGCGACGCGACAACCGGGTGCCGGGCACGTACAATGTCGGACAAGCATGGCCAACCTTCTAAAAGTTCCCTTGGACGGCACCCTCGACTTCCTCGCGCTCGGCGCCATCGTGCACCGGCTGGACCCGGGCGTGATCCCCTTTCGAAAAGCCCGCGAGTGCCAGCTCCACGTGAGCGGCGGCGAGTTCAACTGCGCCGCCAACCTCGCAGATTGTTTCGGGCTGCGAACGGGCGTTGTCACGGCGATGGTCGACTATCCGATCGGCGATCTGATTGCCGAGCGCGTGAGGGCGATGAGCGTCAAGCCCTTCTACAAGCGTTTTCCGCATAACGGCGTGACGGGCCCAAATATGGCGGCGGTCTACAGCGACCGCGGCCACGGCGTACGCGCGCCGGTGGTCTTCTATAACCGGGCGAACGAAGCGGCCGCGCAACTGAAGCCGGGCGATTTCGACTGGAATGCGATTTTTGGTGCCGGCGTGCGCTGGTTCCACACGGGCGGCATCTTCGCTGCGCTCTCGCCAACCACCGGCGAGCTGATCCAGGAGGCAATGCTGGCGGCCAAGACCGCAGGCGCGGTGGTGTCGTTCGATCTGAACTACCGCGAAAAACTCTGGAATGTGTGGGGTGGACCGGAGCGCGCCCGCGAGGTGATGCAGAGGATCGTTCGGAACGTGGACGTTCTGGTGGGCAATGAAGAAGACCTGCAGCAGGGCCTGGGCATCCCCGGACCGCCAGTGAAGGGCAGCTCGCAACTCGATTCCAGGGCGTTTCTGGCGATGATCGATTGCGTGGTCGAGCGCTATCCCAATATCCAGGCGGTGGCCACTACGCTGAGGGAAGTGCACTCCACAAGCCGCCACGGCTGGGCCGCCGTCGCCTGGGTGCAAGGCTCCGGATATACCAGCCCAACATGCAATCTCGAGATTTTAGACCGCGTGGGCGGCGGCGACGGTTTCGCCTCGGGGTTCTTTTATGGGCTGCTCGCCGGAGAGTCGCCGGAGCAGGCGGTGCGTCTCGGGTGGGCGCACGGCGCCCTGCTGACCACCTTTCCCGGCGACACCACCATGGCGACCGTCGACCAGGTGCGCGCCTTCGCCGCGAGTGGGTCTTGCCGCATTCAAAGGTAGGCACCTCGGCGGTTGGGCCATTGCGCCGGCCGGGAGGAGCTCGAGCGCCGCATCGCCTGCCCCCCAGGAAACGGGGGGGTGGACATGCATTCTTCGCAAAAGGCTGGGGAGCATCCCATCGAGCGCGTTCCCACTGCCCCTCGGACTGGCTGGATTCGGAGCAACTGACGCCGCGGTGGCCGCGCCTACGGCCACTCAGCACAAGACACCGAGCGGCTATCGCTTCTTCGTGACCTCGACGATGCCGCGGTCGCCGTCCACCCTCACCCAGTCGCCGGTTTCAACTACCGCGAGTGGGTCCTGGTCGAGGTCCGTCACAGTTGGCGCGTGGGTCACGACGGCGCCCAACGCGATCTTTGTGTTCATGCGGTTGAAGACCATCGCCTTGGGCGCTGTGCCGGCGAGCCGCGTCATGTGAAACGCGTTCGACCAGCCGGACGATCCCTTGGCGCCGGGAAAGACCAGCACTCGATCCCTAAAGCTCACGCCATGCAGCTCGTGATGCGTCTCGATGACCGTCCCCGTCATCGGATCGATGCCGCCCCAGCCGGAAATGGTTTCCTTCGTCACCAGAGCTTCCCCTTCGGCGCAACCGCCCACTACTTTTCGGCCACGCAACACAATCTTCTTCGCGCTCACCGGAGGCCTCCATTCCAGCGCCCATTGAGCGCAGCCTGAATGCAATCCTCGGTCGACCCGAACCACGCTTCGACTCCCACCATGGCCGGCAGATAATGCGCCTGCTTCGCGGAATCGAGGGCCACCACCTTGGTCCCCTTCGGCACGGCGCGGCTGATCGCGGAACAAGTATCCGTCATGACCAGCCCACCGGCATCCTGGATGACTCTCGTGTATCCGTTAAGATCGGCGATTGTCTTCACGCTCCGAGACGTAAAGACCCACAGCCGGCAGCCGCCGTGAATCTTCTTGCCTTCAAGAAGTTTCGCCACTTCCCACATCTGTTCGATGGAGGCGTGCGGGCAGCCGAGCATCACGTAATCGACGTGGGGATCGTGACCCACGGAATTGAGGCGGTCATACATCTGCTGCCGGTCGGCCTGGCCGTAGCCGATGGTTGCCACGGGCTTGTGCGGTCCGAACGCCATCTCCGGCGTGGCGGCTTCTGGCGTGATCCCCACAATGTGATACATCTCGACTCCGCCCGAAGAGGCCGCCGCAGCGCCGAAATGCTTGTGGCGGATCAGATCCGGCTGGCTCACGTGGCCGCTGACGACCGGGATGTTCTCTTCGACCGCATAGCCGATGAAGTAACCGAGCAGGCCCCAATCCATGACGCTCGTCACGGGCACGCCAACCTCGATGTGATAAGTGCCGTATCGGCATTCCACGCGGTGCAAACCCCAATCCGGAATCTTGCCGGTGAGCGTGGCGGCGCTGGTGCTCTCGCGGCCTTCCGTATTGGTGCGCGCCCCGAGCACGGAGTTGCAAAACACCACTGCGGAGGATTCCATCCACGCGCAGTGCTGGCCCTTCACCGGTAGGTTGCCGGCCAGATACGGCGTGCAAGTCTTCAGGATTTGAATGCCGCGGGCCGCTACTTGCGCTTCGTCTTGCTGGAAATGGGCGTGCGCCTCCTCGGTCATGCCCAGCTCCGCCCAGTTGTCTGGGTCCATGCCGCCCTGCAGATGGCAACAATAGGCGTTGGCCCTGGGGACCGCCACGATCTCATCGGCGTCCAGATCGTAGAGCGAGTAGATCGCCTCGTAGTCGCTTTGGCCGGCGTGCTGCTGGTAGTAATTTTTCAGGAACAGCGTGGACGAGCCGGGTACGCCCGCCACATTGTTGGTATCGACAAACGCTTCGGCGCCTAAGGCTTCCGCGTAACGAACTAGCAGGTCCATCGCCTTCTGCCGAGCCGGCCCTCCCGCGCCGTCCAGCATCGCCTGCTCGTCGGAGGTGAGTCGCATCGATTAGTCCTCAATATTGGCGCGTATCCGCGCATTTAGCGCCGTGCGATCGATCTGATGCACACTTCCCTCGCCTGCCAGGTCCAAGGCATGCGCCGCCGCAGCGCCCATCGCGATGCAAGGACCCATGACCCGTACGCTCGAGAGCGCCGTGGCGTCTCCATCGATCGCGCGGCCGGCAGCCACCAGGTTGTCGGCGTCGGGCGGTGTCAGGCTGCCAAAGGGAACGTAGTGTAGGTGATCCTCTGTGAACGGCTCCCACACGTAGCCCTCGGCGTGGTGATGCTGCTCGAGTGGCCATGCTGTGCGGGCGATCGCGTCCTCGAATTTGACGCCCCGGCGCACTTCGTCCACCGTGAGGTGGTGACAGCCGACAATCCAGCGTGTCTGGCGCATCCCTGGCAGACCATAAGCGCGGACGCGTGTGGCGCCAAACGCCTCGGGAAATTCGGCTTTCAAAAAATTCAGCGCGCGGTCGGCCTGCTCTTTGCCCTCGATCCCCTTCCTGGACGCAGCGAATGGATCGAGCGGGTTCTCGATGTGCGTCATGTTGACGATGGCGGTCCGTCCTCCCGGCAGGTTCATGGCAAAACCGTCACGGCGCGTCAGCCCGTAATGCTCGCCGCGGTCTCGGAGGCGCGCCGACACTTCGTCCCTCGTCGGCCGGTGCGCGTCATCAAAATTCTCGATCACCATCATCTGCGAGCCGTAGATCACGCCTTCGGCCGGCTCCCGGCACTCGAGGCCCGCCTGCCACACCAGGGCGGCATCGCCGGTCGCGTCGACAAAGCCGTCCGCGCGGACCACCACATCGCCGTACCGCGTGGCGAGCTCCAGTTCGGCGACCCTGCGTTGTTCCAGATGAACGCGGCGGAGCACCGCACCCACCAGCGGTGTGATGTTTAACTCCAGGATCTTGCGCTCCACCCAGCGACCCAGGGCGACCTCGCTGTAAAACGCGTTGGGCGACACCCCGCCCATCCGCACTTCGAGATCTCCGGCGGCGCCAAGGTCGCGCAGAATGTCGTCGGCGATCCCGTGTGTGAGTTGTTTCCCATTCGGCCCGTTGCCGAACAGCCCCACAATCATGCCGATGATGGAATTGACCGCCTGCCCTCCCACGGCCGGTAGCCCGTCGACCAGGATCACGTCGCGGCCCAGCCGGGCGGCCTCGATGGCGGCCGATACGCCAGAGATGCCCGCGCCCACCACGCACAGATCGGCCCGGTGCTTGCGGACCGCCGATCGGTCTTGGCGCCGCACGATCCGGGTTTCGGGGCGGAACGCCTTATCCTGCATGAATGCTGGGCGCTTGTTTCTGATTATCTACCACGCCCTCGGCTCTTGTGGCTGGGAGACTGCGGTGGGGGAGGCGCAGGCGTAGTTGCCGACACGTTGTGGAGGTTTGAGGATCTGTGGCAATCCCTTCGGGGACATCAGCCACGCGTCAAACTTCCGGTCGACGTTCCGCTGCCGCCTCCCGAATTGAGTGTAGCACTCCCGTGAGAGGGAGATATTGCCGGGCGAGGCGACACCTCGACCCAGACGATTGTCGTCGGTTCGAAGAGGTCTCGCGCGTTCCGGTCTGTTACCGCTTCGCCGAGGTCACCGGCTGTTGTTTGTCCGGATGCAGAGTGAGTTTCTGCACCCGCCAGTTTAAGATCTCGGCGGCATAGAGCGTGTTTTCCGACGGGCACGCCAGTTGGTGAATCCAGCCGAATTCCTTCAACTGCCGACCGGCGCGGCCGAGATAACCCAGCACTTTGCCATCGAGCGTCAACTTGTAAATCCGTCCCGGGTAGGCATCGGATGTGTACAGATATTGAGTTCCTGGGCCGGGGGTGATGCAAACGGTCCATGGCGCGCCTCCAGCCATCGTTCCATTCGAAGCCTGTTCCGGCGTCGGCTTGTTGCCCATCCACGGCATGGCGTCGGGCGGGATCGGTACGTCGATTTTAATCTCGCGTAGCAGCTTGCCGTCGGGGTCGAACACCTGGATGCGGCGGTTACCACGGTCGGCCACGTAAATATTCCCCTCAGCATCCGCCGCGATGCCGTGCGGCGTGTTGAGCTGACCGGGTGCCGAGCCCGGCTCGCCAAAAGACTTCACCCAGTGACCGGTCTTGTCATACTTGGCTACTCGGGAGTTGATGTAGCCGTCGCTGATAAAGATGTTGCCCTGCGTGTCCCAGGTGACATCAGTAGGCTGGCGGAACTGGCCGTCCACGGGCGGCCGGGGCGGGTTGACGCGTTTCCATGCTTCGGCGCCGTCATCGGAAGCTTCCTTCTTGCGGCCGAAGACCATCTCCACGCGGCCGGCCGGGTTGAACTTGATGATCATGTCCGAACCCTTGTCGACGGCCCAGAGGTTGTCGTCCTTGTCGACCCGGATGTCGTGGGCGAATGACCAGGCGTAAAGGTTATGACCGATCTCGCGAAGGTACTTGCCATCGGGGCCGAATTCCAGAATCTGCGAGGCGGTGGCCGCATAGGCCGGTCCCGAGGTGTTCCCGCGCGAGTACACAAAGACGTGCCCCTTCGAGTTCACCGCGACGCCCGACGCTTCGCCCATATACAAATCGGCGGGAAGCCCCTTCAGGAAGTTCGGGGTCGAATCGAACGGGATTTCAGACTGCGCGAACGCTGTGCCGCTGAGCAGCACAAAAACTCCAACCAGAACGTGTTTCATTTCACCCTCCAGGTGCGCTAAAACGGATAGCTCGCAGTATATACCAATCCAGCTCCGGAGTTCAGTCGAGTGCAGGCTGAGCTCGACTCTCCAGTTGGTCCACCTCGCCCACGTAGACTTCGTCGGGATTGCGGGAGTCGATCTCTTCGACAGTGCCGAACTCATTCAACAGCTTGCCCGCGGGAACTGGCTGAGGACGCGGCCGTCCCAACTCCATTTTTTGGATTTCGCCGTTATCGATCGACGTGCTCGGGTTGGGGTCCGATGTCGAACCATGTTGAACAGGTACCGATGCGCGCCGGGGCCGATCGAGATGGCAGAGGGGGCTCCGATGTTCGTCGACTGCATGTTGAAGCTCCCGGCATGGCCGCTCCTGAATCCGCTTGTTGCCGCGATCGGCCACGTGCACGTTTGCCCCCGTGCGTCGCACCCGATCGAGTGCCGCGTGTCGACTGGCCCGGCTCAGTGCCTTCGAGCCCCACGATTTCAAGAACTTGCCGTTCTTATCAAACTCGGCGACGCGCGAAATGCCCTAGCCGTCGGAACGAGGACGTCTCCGGCGGCATTCCAAGTCACCGCGGTGGGGCGGGCGGCGAAAGTTAAAGTTATCGTCGGGAGCGCTGGTGTCCACCGAACCGGGTCCCCGGCACCCGCCCACCCGCGCCCACCCCACCCACCCGCTGTCCCGGCCTCCCTCGCCGCCGCCTTCAAGGCCACAGGGGTCGAGTCCGGTTGCGCCCGAGCGTCAATCAACACGCATGCGGCCGATCGGCCCCGAGTCGCGGTCGGCCGGCCACGACTGTTCTCAAGCTGGAGAAGCTCTCGGCCGGGAGCGAGAGCCGGCCGTGGTACGCTGTATGAGACCGATCGGTCTGTACTATGCGCAAGGGTGATGAGACCCGCGAGAAGATCCTTATGCGCGCCGCCCGGCTTTTTAATGAGAAGGGCTACTTCGGCGCATCGCTCGCCGACCTGATGGAAGCGACCGGGCTCAAAAAAGGCGGCCTCTACAATCATTTTGAGTCCAAAGAGAAACTGGCGCTCGAAGCCTTTGACTATGCAATCGACGTCTACGGCCTGCGCTTCGAAGAGGCCTTAACCGGCAAAACCCACGCCGCCGATCGCCTGCTTGCGATTGTGGATGTCATTCGAAGAAGCGCCACCGATCCGCCCATCCCCGGTGGCTGCGCACTCATGAACGCCGCCGTTGAAAGCGACGACGCTTTCCCGGCGCTTCGGGAGCGCGCGCGTAAGGCCATGGATTCTTGGCGAAGACTGGTGCGCCGCACGGTCGAAGCCGGCCTTGAGTCCGGGGAGATCCGGCGCGGGGTTGATGCCGACCAAACCGCCAGCCTGCTGATTGGCACGCTGGAAGGCGGTGTGATGCTGAGCAAGCTGTATAAAGACCCGATTCATGTGTTTCGCGCGGCCGACCATGTCTCGCGCTATGTCATCGAAACGATCCGCGTCCAAGGCGCGGCAGCGCTCTCAATGGACCGGCGGCAGTCCGGGCCACGCCGCGCTCAAGCGTGATCGAGAATGATTTTGAGGCGCCGGTCAGCGGTGTCGCCCACCATGCGGATCGCCGACTCCAGTTCACCCAGCGACATTCGATGAGTAACCAAAGGCTCCAGCCGGACCGCGCCGTGTTCCACTAGTTCGATCATGCTGGCGAAATCCTCGGGTTTGGCCGCGCGCCCGTTAATCAGAGTGAGTTCCTTGTAATACAGATCGTAAAACGGCAGAGCGCCCTCGGTAGCGCTCGAAATCCCGAACATCAGGATGCGGCCCCCCGGCCGTGCCATGCGGATCGCATCCCCTAGCGCCGCCATCATGCCGGTCGCTTCGATTACCACGTCGGCGCCGCGGCCGCCGGTCGCCTCCAAGACCTGTGGGACAGCTCCCTTGCCTGGTTTGACGGTTAGATTCGCTCCCAGAGACCGCGCCATTTCATTTTTGAACGGACTACGGCTGACGCCAATCACCGTTCCGGCGCCCCGCGCCTTGGCAAGCTGCACGTGCAGCTGCCCCGACACGCCGAGACCAACCACGGCCACCGATTCACCGAGAAATACGGGCGTTTGCCGCTGGGCGTGCAGGCAGGTGGTGGCCACTTGGATCAGCGGCGCGGTCCGGTGGTCGACCGAGTCGGGCAGCCGGAAAAGCTG
>JAGWQP010000039.1 GCA_028876805.1 Acidobacteriota bacterium
CAATAACGAAGCCCACCAGCATCGCGCCGATTGAGAGTTTACGCTTCATAGTTTTCCTCCTCCATTGCTCTGGATCGATTTACTTCGCCCCGTAGCCCGCTGGCACCACCTTGTGCGGATCGATGCGCACCACCAAGTAGGCAATCTGCGGCCCTCGATCACGTGGCAGACCTCGGTGATCTGGCTGTGCCTGACCGAACCCCCAGTCGGCGTGGCCGCGGTCGTCCGCCAATGGCCTGGTGCTCACCGCAACCGAAGCCGTCATCTCGATGGTCGCTTCGACTTCAGCGCGGCTCCCGTCGGTGGCCGTCCCGCGCGGCATATGCTGCGTCTCGGCATGGCTCGCCAACGCCACGAGCGCCACCACAATCAGACTCAGCCCTCGGTTCCGCATGGCCGGCCTCCATAGGATTTTCAGGCGAGTATACATCAGGAAATCGCGGAAAGCAAAAGGTCTGGCACCGGAAATTCTACCGATCGACCGGTCTATCGTGTAAGATGAAACGCAAACGCCCATTCGAGAGGAGCAGAGCTGATGCGAAGTCTGAGGGGAGCGATGATGGCGGTCGCGGCGCTCGCGACAGCGAGTGCACTGGCGGAGGCGCCGCCTAATTCGCAGCCCAACCCGTTCCGCACTGTCGAGAACTGGTTCAAGCTGCCGGCGGGCCGCATGTGGGGGTCAACGAGCGCCGTCGACATCGACCGCGACGGCACGAGCATCTGGGTCGCCGAGCGGTGCGGCGCCAACAGCTGCGCCGGCAAGATGGACCCGCCGATTCTCAAGTTCGACCAGTCCGGCACGCTGGTGAAGAGTTTTGGCGGCGGCATGTTTGTCTTCCCTCACGGAATCGCGGTGGACAAAGACGGCAACGTTTGGGTGACCGACGGGCAGGGCCGCGGCGGCAAAGGGCACCAGGTCTTCAAATTCAGCCCGGATGGAGAGGTGCTGATAACGCTCGGCAAGGCCGGAGTGGCCGGCGACGGGCCGGATACGTTCAACCAGCCTGACGATGTGGCCATCGCCCCCAACGGAGACATCTTCGTCTCCGACGGCCATACGCCGGCCATGGGCAACGCGCGCGTCATGAAGTTCACCAAGGATGGAAAATTTATCAAGCAATGGGGCAGGCACGGATCCGGTCCTGGCGAGTTCGAAGTGCCACACGCACTTGCGTTCGATTCCCGCGGCCGTCTATTTGTTGGCGACCGGGCCAATAACCGCATCCAGATCTTCGACCAGGATGGAAACTTCATCGACCAATGGAAGCAATTTAGCCGGCCCAGCGGAGTTTACATCGACAACCACGACATGATCTACGTGACCGATTCGGAGTCAACCGACAAGCCGGGATACGGATACAATCCAGGCTGGAGGCGTGGCATTCGCGTGGGCAGCGCGAAAGACGGCTCGGTCGCCGCCTTCATTCCCGACCCGCTCTCACCCACCGCCGATGGGAAGCTCCCGGCGACGAGCGCGGCTGAAGGCGTGGCCGCAGATGCCGCCGGGAACGTATACGGCGCCGAGGTAGGACCCAAGACCCTGAAAAAATATGTAAGGAAATAGCTGGTTATGAAAGACCGAACTCGTGAGGGGCGCTTCGCGCTGACCCAACTTAGCGTCTTATCGCACGTTCTCAGCGTAATCTTGGCCGGCGGCGCATGCGCCGAGACCCTGCCATCGCCGCACTTCCATCATTTGCACCTGAACTCAATCGACCCGGCGGCAGCGATCGATTTCTATACTCGCGAGTTCCCCTCGACCACCAGAGCCACCTTTGCCGGGCTTCCGGCCTTGAAGGCGGCGAACGTCTACGTGCTGTTCAACAAAGTGGCCACCCCTCCCCCGCTTGAGCCGCAGACCGCCATCTGGCATTTCGGCTGGCACGTGGTCGACGTCCGCAAGAACCTGGAAATGTACCAGCAGCGAAAAGAGGTCCACCTGCTCCCCTTATACACGACCGACGAAGGCGGTTTCGTGTACGTCAGCAGCGACACCTGGCCGGGTACCGGCGGCGTTCTGGGACTCACCAAGGCGCAGATTGCCGAAGCCAAAGCCAAGGGCGTGAAGCCGGCCGGAGGCGCGGGCTTCGCGTACCTCGAGGGTCCCGACGGAGCGATCATCGAATACCAGGGCAACCTGCCGGCCGAGCGCTTCAATCACGTGCACATGTACCAGCAGGACCCGTTCTGCGCCCAGCTCTGGTATCAAAAACATCTCAACGCCTCGCTCAGCCCGGCCGCCGCCCGAAACGGGCGCACCGAGGCCAACTGTAAAGTCGATCGCGGCCCCGATCGCAGC
>JAGWQP010000040.1 GCA_028876805.1 Acidobacteriota bacterium
ACCAGCGCCCGCGCAATCGCCACCCGCTGGCGCTGGCCCCCCGAAAGCTCGTTGGGCTTATGGTGCATGCGCGGCTCGAGATCCACCTGTTTCATGGCGGTCTTCGCGCGCTCCAGACGTTCTTGGGCGGGCATCCCGGAGTAAATCAGAGGCAGCTCCACGTTGTGCAGCGACGTGGCGCGCGGCAGCAGGTTGAACGTCTGAAAAACGAAGCCGATCTCCTTGTTGCGGATGCGCGCCAGCTCGTCATCGCTCATCTCGCTCACCAAGTTGCCGTTGATGTAGTACTGGCCTCTGGTGGGCGTGTCCAGACACCCGATGAGGTTCATCAGCGTCGACTTACCGGACCCGGACGGACCCATGATGGCGACGTATTCGCCGCGCTTGATTTCCACATCCACTCCGGAGACGGCGTTGATCTCCTGCTCGCCCATGATGTAGGTCTTCCAGAGGTCGTAGGTGCGAATGACAATCCCTTGCCGTTTGAGCTGCTCGCCCCGCTCGATAAGTTCTTTTTCTGCGACTGCCGCCATGCGCTTGATTCTCGTTTCTCAGCTCTTCGGCTGCTGCGGATTTCGGTTGTCCACTTTGACGGAAGCCT
This sequence comes from Acidobacteriota bacterium, assembly GCA_028876805.1. Classification (GTDB taxonomy): domain Bacteria; phylum Acidobacteriota; class Terriglobia; order Bryobacterales; family Bryobacteraceae; genus PSRJ01. The sequence goes on from JAGWQP010000040.1 coordinate 602, forward strand.
GGTTGCGGAGCGTGCGGATCACCTGGTAAGTCCCGGTAACGATCTCGTCGCCCTGCTGGAGCCCGCTGACTACTTCGATATCGGTCGTGCCCGTGATGCCGGTCTCCACTTTTCGAAACCCCGCCTTTCCCTTGTTGATCACAAACACGCCCTGAATCTCTTCCTTGAGCGCCCTCTCCGTGACTGCGTCCGGGGCCGCCGCCTGCGCCGCGCCCTTTTCAGGTTTCTTCGCCAGATCCCCCTTTTGACGGACGGTCAGCGCTTGGATCGGTATCGTTAGGACGCTCGGACGGGTGGCTGTGGTTATCTTGGCCGTGGCGGAAAGTCCCGGCCGGATCTCATCGTCCGGGTTATCTACGGCAATAACCACCTTGAAATCTTTGGCTTCCTGGCTGGAGACGGCGCTTTGAGAAGCGGCCACGCCGGTCGACCTCACGATCGCCGTGTTGCCTATCTCGATGACATGGCCCTTGAACGACCGGTTGGGAATGGCGTCCACGGTGATGTCGGCAACCTGGTTCAGCCGTACATTGACGATGTCGGTTTCGTCCACTTTCACTTCAGCTGTGATCAGCGACATGTCCGCAATCGTCATGATCGTACTCGAAGGCGAATTCTGGATCCCCGGTACCACCGTCTCGCCAACCCGCACCGACAGGTTGGTGACGATCCCGTTGAGTGGGGCGTAGGCGTCGTATTTCTGCAGGACGTCGGCCAATCGCGTCAGGCCGGCGCGCACCTGCGCGATTTTTTTCTGGGCGGAGGACAATTGCGCGGCCGTCTGCTCGCGTTGCGCCCGGGCCTGCACCAGACGGACTTCGGACTGGCGTACCACGGCCAACTCCGCCTCATGGGTGGATTTTTTCAACTCGTAATCCTGAGCCGCCATCAACTTGTCCTTGTACAGCGATTCGGACCGATCGAGATCCGATTTCATGCGTGCCAAGTCGGCTTTGTTGCGATCGATATCCGCCTGCGCGGTGTTGATGTTGTCATCGGCGGCCTTAAGAGCCGCTTCTGCGGCCGCCGAGTCGGCTTCGACGGCGCTGAGCGAGGCCTGCTGGGCCTGGACATCGGCCGCCGGCTGCACATTCTCGATGCGCGCCAGCAACTGCCCTTTTTTGACGTGGTCGCCTTCCTTCACCGCCACCTCCGTCAGCTGGCCGATCGCGTTTGCCCCGATGTTGATGTAATTCTTGGGTTTAATCTCGCCAGAGGCGGTCACCAGACTGGTCAGGTCCTGGCGCGCGACAAGCGCCGTTTGCACGGTGACGACACCCCGGTTGGCATATACGGTGCTCGCGTAGATGCCGATCCCTGCTAAAACCAGAGCCGCGATGGTGATCAGGATTTTCCACTTGGGCTTCACGACGCAAGATTCTCCTGTTGTCTCTCAAAACTGTATTAGACGACGCAGGTCTGCCCGAAGTTCAATATCTAGTGTACACCAGCGCGTTCTCTGGGCCTTGTCTCCGGAACCTTCGCCCTTTGAGACGGCGTAGGCCTGTGGAAATTAGCGGAGCCACTTGACCGAGTCGGGCCGCGTGGCCTCGCACTGGGTCGTCTCGGTCACGCCGGAAGCGAGCTGCGCGCAGGCGTTGGTGGTCGCCGCCCGAACCGCCCCCTCCCGAGAGGTGGCGGAGGCGATCCGGCAATCCGGCCTGCCATTGAAGGTGATGCAGACCTGGCAGCGGACAAGGTCCTGTTGGAAGGTCGAAACCACCACAAAAGCCACCACGACGATGGCAAACGCGATCGCCAGCCACACGGTTCTTTTCATAAGAAGAAATTTCCCATCCGACGGAATTTGGCGTATCGGTCGTCGACCAACTCATGGGCTGTGAACCGAGCCAAGTTGCCCAGGTGCCGGTCGAGGGCGCTGCGGAGATTGTCGGCCGCGAGGTCCGGGTCTTGTTGAGCCCCGCCGGCAGGCTCGGCCACAATGCCGTCAATCAGGCCGTAGTGCTCGAGATCCTGCGCCGTGAGGCGCAAGGCGGCTGCGGCCTGCTCGGCTTTACCGGAATCGCGATAAATGATGGCGGCGCAGCTTTCCGGCGAAATCACGCTGTACACGGCATTCTCCAGCATCAACACGATGTTCGCCACTCCTAAGGCGAGCGCGCCGCCGCTGCCGCCTTCGCCAATGCAAACCGCGATCACCGGAACCGGTAACCGGGCCATTTCGCGCAAATTACGCGCGATCGCTTCGGCTTGCCCGCGTTCCTCGGCATCGATACCGGGATACGCACCAGGGGTATCGAGCAAAGTCATCACCGGCCGTCCGAACTTGGCGGCTAACTGCATCACTCGCAGGGCCTTGCGGTACCCCTCGGGCTTCGGCATGCCAAAATTGCGGATCAGCTTCTGCTTGGTGTCGCGGCCTTTTTGCTCGGCCACAACCGCCACCGGGCGACCCGCGAACTGGGCCAGGCCGGCCACAATCGCGGGATCGTCCCCAAACGCCCGGTCGCCATGAATCTCCTGGAAGTCAGAGAACAGACGCTGGATATAATCGAGCGAGTGCGGCCGCTTGGGATGACGGGCCAGCAGTACGCGCTGCCAAGCCGGGTCTGAGCCGGGCGCGGGTGTTGCCGCAACGGGAGCTTGCACGATCTGCTCGGAGTCCACTCCTCACATCTTAACAGCGGCGCCCGCGGAAACTGTGACCAATCGCCCACTGGAGGCGAGGCGAGTGCGATCTGATTCTTGCCAATCTCCTCAGCTCGGGTTGAAACTCGACATAGGAGGGGAGGTCAACAATGTGTGATTATTCACTCATGGCCGTGCCGAACCGTTTGGCACGGGAAGGCGAGGAACTGCTGTCGCATCGGTTCCCCACCGGATCGCTAGGTCTCGCTTCTCCGGCGGACCTGAAACGGGCGTCCGACCCGCCATTGCACCGGCGCAAGAGCTTCCTGCGCTCGGTCATGGAGTTTTTTGATCC
>JAGWQP010000448.1 GCA_028876805.1 Acidobacteriota bacterium
CACCTCGTCGCCGGGCTTCAAGGTGTTTTTGGTCCAGCCGGCGCGGTTCAGTTTGTTGGGAGCGGTGAGCTCGCCCTGCCATTTTTCAGATTCGCCTTTTTCGTTCTTGCACTCGAAATACACTTGGACATGAGGATTCGTATACACGAAGTCGGTGATCACTCCCTTCACCGTGACCATCTGCTCGGTGTCGAACGCAGCGGTACCGTGATGCGCCCATCCCGGCGCCGAAAGGGTGAACAGAGCCGCCACAGCAACGGCCACCGAAACCAGCAACGTTGCCCGCAAGTGCTTCATGATCGAGCCTCCAGTCGGGTCGTATTTTCTCACCCTAGTGGCGGCGTGTCAATGGCGCGCGAGCGCCCGGAACCCGTTCCTCGATCCCGCTGGTGGCCAGGTAAAGGGCGGACATCGAGGAGGCGATTTTCGGCGCAATTCTCGCCGAGCAGCAGAAAGCCGGAATCGACCACGGCAGGCTCGGGCTCTTCTGGGGTGCAGCGCGGCCGGATTTTCCCAGAAAGGCTTGCCTATCGCTCGGCCGCGCTGCTCCTACGAACCGCCTTCTCGTCCTTGCCCCCGCCCGTCCGGGTAAAGTGCGTGACGGCGCCCCCCGCATCCTTCGCAAACGTTATGTAGACTTCGCTCACGCTTGACAGGAATTCGGTGTCCGACTGAGCCACGAACAGCTGGTCGTGAGGATTCGCGCTATCCTTTACGATCAGCTGGTCGCTTGAGGTCGTGATCACGACCTCCCGTCCCGGCAACTCGTAGGTTCCCGCGTATGTAGCGAGAGTTTCCGGAGGCACCTTGAAGCCTCCGGTCAAATGCGTACTGTCGCGCTCGTTTTCACACACGTCCTCAAAGATTTCCGTGTCCGCGGTGTAGGTCTTGGTCATGCGCAGAGTAAACGGTTTGGTGAAGGTCTTCGGATCGTCGAAGGTCACTTCTAATTGCAAGTGTCCAAAATCCGGACGAAAGACGCGTTCGGTGAGCCGGAGAGACTCAGTTTGCGGGTTGCCGCCTACATCGAGCCAGCCCTCGTCGTTGAAGCCTACCGAATTGACCACGAGGGTGTCACCTTCCCAATGCCCGACCGAATATCCCAGCCAGGTGGGACTGGGATCTTTGGGCAACTCTCTGCCGTCCATGAAGATGGTCCGATGGGGACTATTCGGAGACTCATACAGGATCACGATCATTCCCGGTGTCTGCACGATCCGGGACAAGCCGCGGAAATTCAGAAAGGGTACGCTCACCGGTAGGCAATGGGCGAGCGGACTATCCTTTCTGAAGTTCTGCACCCGCTGTTGCCGTACAGTCTGGGCCCACGGTGTTAGCGCATCTGCCGACAAGTTTTGGGCGACGTTGTAATCGTAGCCGTACTGTCCGGCCGGTCCGGCCATTCCTGCCTGCCAAATTCCAGTAAGATCCGGCTTGCCGTCGGCGCTCCGCGGCGCGGGTGCGGAAAGGTTCGGTTTGCCGCTCGCTAAGCGGGGAATCCCAGGGGTCTTGAAGTTGGTCCACTGCGCAAACGCCGGCAAGGAGAACAGGGCCGCGACTGCGAGGGGCATCACGCTCGCTCTCATGGAACCTCCGTGGCGACGATTATATACCAGCGTTCCCTCGAAATCGTGCAAGCATGGAGCGAGGCATACCGGAACGTCCCGCAGCCAGGGGTTTTGGGACGCTTGCGTCCGCCTTTGCGGATCACGACCACCACATTGTCGAGCACGAGACCGCCCGACCGACTTGGCGATGGTCGTTGAAATCCGTTCACAGGTCCGTCCGCGCAGACCCCGTTATGGGGTGCCGCGTGTCGAACTGGCCAATATGATTTAGGAACGAACGGCGTCCCGACTTTACCATACAAACGGGCCTCTCACGCAGAACCCGGCCGCTACCGCTCTCGCCCTGCCTCCGGATCCTGCCGAGTCTCACGTCGCCCGGCGGTTGTGAAGCGAACCGTCGGCCACGATTATCCGGGGCACAGCACGCGACCTCGACACCGCCATGCGCGATCTGGGATGGATTTTGAGCTGCTGGACCAAGCCGTGGATGAGCCCTTGGTTTGGGTTGCATAGCCCAAAGTCGATTCTGGCCAGGACTTGCCGCGCGGCGATCCGCGCTTGGCGAAGACGGTGGCGCGCGTGGGCCTCCCTCAGAGGCCGTTATGTAGGTAAGCCAATTCCGGAAAAAATCTTGACAACCAGGGTGTCGATCCTAGCTCGTATCATTCGCACCGCAGCGCGTCGATGGGGTCGACCCTGCTTGCTCGCAGCGCCGGCAAGCATACAGCAGCCAACGCTACAGCGGCCAATATGAGCGGAACCACAGAAAAGACCAGGGGATCCCACGCCCTCACACCAAACAGAAAGCTGGCGATCGAGCGGGTCAACCCGAAAGCCGCTGCCAAGCCGCAGACCACACCTGCCAGAGCCGGCCGCAGGCCCTGAAACACCACCATATTCCGGATGTGGCTGGATTCGGCGCCCAAAGCCAGCCGGACTCCAATTTCCTGGACGCGCTGGGCCACCGAGTATGCCATCAGTCCGTAAATTCCAATCGCCGCCAGCAGCAGCGCCGAGCACCCAAAAATCGTGAGCACCACGGTGTTGAAGCTCTCGGCCGCCGTGGATCGCGATACGGTTTCCTCCATCGTGCGAATGTGGGCTACCGGCAGGCCTCCGCTCGCCTCGCGCAGTTGCTTCTGAATCGCGGAACTCAGCGATAGCGGCGCCACGCCGGTCCGGATCAACCAAGCCCACGGTTCGGTCGTCATCAAGCCGGTGTCGGTCATCTGCGCCGCAAGCAGGTACAGGTTGGGGCGCGGCGCGCGGTTGAGGGCCTCTTCGCGCACCTCTCCGACGACACCAATAACCTGGCGCGGAGCCTGATCGCCGATCATGATTTCGTCCTTCAATGGATCGCTATCCGGCCAGAAACGCTTCGCCAACGTCTGATTGATCATAACCACCGGCGGTCCGCTCTCGTCCTCCTCCCTAAAGGCACGGCCCCCGAGGACGGGAATTTTGAGGGTCTCGAAGTAGCCCGGAGAAACCAGCGTCCATCCCGTGAGGCCCCCGGAAGCTGGCCCTTCGGGACGTCCCGCAATTTGGAAGGCACCGTGCAAGCGGTCCTCCAGAGGCACACAGCAGGAAGTCGCCGCCACCTCGACGCCCGGAAGCGCGCGGATTTGGCGAACTCCTTCGCGAATCACTCGGGTCACCGCCTCCGGCTTGTCGAACTGAGGACCCGTCAAGGACATGCGCATCGTCAAGACATGGTGCGCGTCGAAGCCGGGATTCACCTGCCGGAGCGAAAGGAAGCTTCGGATCAGCAACGCCGCACAGATCGACAGCACCACGGCCAGCGCCATCTCAGCAGTCACAAGGTGCGCCTGCGCCTGATTGTGTCGCAAGCCAGTGCTGTTACGGTTGCTGCTCTGTCTCAGCGTACTGCTCAAGTCCGCACGCGACGAACTGAGAGCGGGAACGAGTCCGAACACCGTGCCGGCCAGAAGCGACAGGCCCAAGGTGAATCCCAAAACACGCCAGTCGAGGCCTACATTGGAGCCCCCCAGACCGATGCGCGGGATGTTGTCGGGGATGAGGGTCAGAATGGTGCGGATGCCGACGTAGCCTGCCGCCAGGCCCAAAACCCCGCCGGCGAGCGATAGCATCAGGCTTTCGGTAAGAAGTTGCCGGACAATCCGTCCGCGGCCGGCCCCCACTGCCACCCGGATCGCAATTTCCCGTTTCCGGGCCGCCGCACGCGCCAGCAGTAAGTTGGCGACATTGGCGCAAGCGATCAGCAGCACGAAGCCGACCGCGCCCAAAAGGATCAGCAACGAATTCCGCACGCCGCCCGTGACGCCACTCTTTAAAGGCTGTACACCGAACCGCCTCCCAGAGGAGGAATCGTCCGGCCACCTGCGAGAGTACTCCTGATAAGTGGCTTGTAACTGAGCGTTCGCGGCCGCCAGGGTCACGCCGGGCTTTAGGCGCCCGGCTACATTGAAGTAATGGCCGTGACTCGCGCTGTTGGGGTCGAGCTGGAATGGAAGATAGACGTCCGGTGGCTCGTAGATTTGGATATCGCCTGATAACGAGGATCTTTCGGTGATCTGACCGTCTGGGAGTTGGGGGCCCAGGACGCCGATGATTTCATAGCGCACGCCGCTCAGCGCCATGCGCCTGCCGACCACCTTCCGATCGCCGCCAAAGTGCCGCTGCCAGAACGCATAGGCGAGCACTGCGGTTTTCGGCGCATTCGGCACGTCGTCGGCGGCCTCGAAGGTACGGCCCTCGATCGTATTCGCACCGCACAGCCGGAAGAAGTCTGCGCTGGCGCGCATCGTCGGGATCTGCTCCGGAAAGGATTCGCCGGTCCAGTTGACAACGTTGAAGTCGTACGCCGAAACTTCCTGGAACGCTTGGGTCTGTTGCCGCCACCAATTGAATTCCGTAGGCGACGCGCTGCCACTGCGGCCCGCAGGAAAGATGTTCTGAAACATCACAATCCGGTCAGGATCGGGGTAAGCGAACGGTTTGAATAGGACCGTGTTCGCCACCGAGAAGATCGCGGCGTTGGTGGCGATTCCGAGCGCCAAAGCAGCGATCGCGGCGATGGTGAAACCTGGCGTCTCGAGGAACATGCGGGCAGAGTGCTTCAGATCCTTGAGAAAGGCATCCATGACGCGTTTAGAGATCAGATAAGAGTCACGTCCGCTGGAGCCAGGCGCGAAGCTCCCTGATGTCCCTCATATTCTGCAGATCGAGAATTTTCTCAATTAATGCCCGGCTGGCCGATTCGCCGATGAAAGGCGCCATGAGATCGCGGCTTTTGGTTACGACCTGGTCGCGCGTCATCGGATTGTTCATCGTGCCGAGCACAGCACTTACATCTTCGCTCAAATGCGTTCCATCCGACAGCGCAACTACAACCAACGGTTGGCTGGCAGCAGGAACAAGCCTTACCTTCGCACGCTGCCGAAGAATCTCCGGGTCCTGCATGCGCGGCTTATCATGCGCCGAACGGAAGGTCACCGTCTTGTCGACCAGCATCACGGCGATCATGTGCTGGATGCAGACATCCGGCATCTCCCGGTTGTCGACAACCGATCCCGGGTTCATCCGGACCGTCACTTCCCGTACCTGGTCAGCCTTGAACGGTCGCCTTTTCAAAAGAGTTTCCAGAGCATCGAGCGGCGCTTGAATGGGCGATCCCACACTCCACTTCTTGATGCTGGTGCGCATAATCTCGTAGCGCTCGCCGAGGTTATCAACCAGCAACGCTCTATCGCCGTAGGGCGCGTTAGCCAAGAGGAAATTGTCGTCTCCCGACAGGATGTCGTCGATTCCGTTCCAGCCGGAGTCGACCAGCAAGGCGGCGGTAACACCGCTGCGTGCCGGCATTCCGCCAAATACGAAGCCTTTCTCAATGTGATCGGTATCACGGTCCCACGCCGCGATGCCCGACGATTGCTGTGCTGAGTAGTCGAGCAGCCAGCGCATCTGCTGGGCATTCAGACGAGCGGCGCAGCCTGCGGCCGCAGCCGCACCGAAGACCCCTCCGATACTGTGCGTGCTCTTGTGCGTCTCAAACACTCCAGGGCGCAACACGGTGAGCACTCGCGCTCCCACGTCGTAGCCAAGCGCGACCGCACGCAAGAGGTGGGTTCCACTGATGCCGAACTGCTCCCCGGTCGCGAGCGCGGCCGCGACCACATTGCAGCCGGGATGCCATCCTCCCGGCCATGAATCGTCCGTCTCGTCGGCATGCGCCAGTACGCCGTTAGCTAGCGCCGCTTCGATGGGTCCGCACTGGACGTTCGAACCCACAACAGTTGCCACCTTCTCACCGCCGTAGGCGCGAGCGAACCGGATCGCGGCACGCCCGGGCGGCAACTCGGAGCCGGAGATCATGGCGGCAATCGTGTCGAGGATATGATGCTTCGTCTTCTCGATTACGTCGCCCGGAATCGCATTGTCCCGGGCTGCGCTCATGTAGGTGCTGAGCGTCGTCGTCAAGGTGCTGGCGGGCTCCGCGGCCCTGGCGATTCCGCCGGACAGAGCCCGAGCGCCGGCAACACCCGCCAGGCCTTCCAGCAGCGTACGCCGCGTCAGGATTTGATCTTCTTCCATACGCTCTCTCCATCTCGTTTCTAACGGTGAACAAGCCGGTGTTTCTGGTCGCGCCCCCTCCGCTATCGCCGCCAAAACCAAGCAAGTCGTCGCCGGACTTTGGCCGATGAATCTGTCCTGCCAGTTCCAGCGATCCGCGTGGACCGACTCCCGCCGCCGATGCCCGCCCGCATCGCCACACTCCCCGTTCAGCCAGTCCAAGCGAGCGGGTTGCGAAGCCCCACCTCCGTCACCAGGCGGAATTCCATTACCTGCGCGGCAAGCCAGAGGCTGCCGGGCAGCCCGGTCGTGGATAGCGTAACAGCCGATTTCACGCTTATAACACGTGCTCCGCTTCGCAGCTTATCAGGAAGATGGGCGGGACGCACCGGGACACCATTCCTCTCGAAGTCGAATCCACGGCCGATGCAAATCCAAAGCCAGCTTAGGCGCCAGCCGGGACGAGGCGCGGCTCGAGAAACCGCTGTCGCCGCTCGATTGACCTCCGTTTGCTGAGGGCGGAGCGAACGACAGGCCTCATCCCATGGTCAATGGCCCCGGGGCTTGTTACTTGGCGGAACTCTAAGTACCCACAGACTTTAGCTTACGGCGGGCGACAAGAAACAAAAATACGAGTCCGCCAAATTTTCGCAACATTACGAATTGGTTTCAAAAGCCACGTTTATTCTATCGCTTGGCTCGAGAAAGCCACTCTGCCTGCCATTTCTTTCTAAGAGCAGCTCGATCGAGTTCTTGCCCGCGCAGGTAAACCTGATTGATCCGCCGCGTATTGCCGATGTCTTCCAGCGGATTGGCGTCTAGGACGATGAAATCGGCGCTCCGGCCGGGCGCCACCATACCCGTGTTGAGATGTGCTGCCTCAGCCGAATCGTGCGTCGCCGCGACGATCGCCTCCATCGGCGTTA
>JAGWQP010000449.1 GCA_028876805.1 Acidobacteriota bacterium
AATACGATCTCCTGGTCCTCGCCGACCGACCCGCTGCCCATGGAACTGAACCCGCAGGTAGTGTTCGAACGCATGTTCGGGGACGGCAGCACTGTGGAGCTGCGCGCCAAGCGCAGGAGGCGGGATCGTAGCATCCTGGACTCGCTCACTGGCAGTCTCTCCCGGCTCCGCAACGAGTCAAGCGCCTCCGATCGCGTGCGGCTCGACAACTATACTGAGAACGTCCGCGAGATCGAGCGCCGCCTCGAAATCGCGATGAGAGCTTCCTCGGTCGCGCCGGCGGATCTGTCGGTGCCGGTAGGTGTGCCGCAAACCTTTGATGAGCACATCAAGCTGCAATTCGATCTGCTCGCCTTGGCCTTCCAGGCCGATATTACGCGGGTAGGCACGCTACTGTTCGCACGCGACCTCACCGGCCGCACCTACCCGGAATCGGAAGCGCCCAAGGTAGGATTCCACGGCGCATCGCATCACGGCGAAGATCCGCGGCGTATTGCCGAGCTTTCGAAGATCAACCAGTATCACGTCAAAATGCTGGCCCACCTGATCGCCAGCCTTGCCAGAACCCAGGACGGCGACGGCACCCTTCTCGATCACTCCCTGGTTCTCTATGGCTCCAACATGGGGAACTCCAATCAGCACGTGCACTACGACGTGCCGCACGTGCTGGTCGGCGGGTTGAACGGCAAGGTCAAAGGCGGCCGCCATATCGCCTATCCGACCAAGACTGTGCCCACCGGCAATCTGCTATTGACCTTGCTCGACATGTACGACGTGCATCAGGACAGCATTGGCGACAGCACCGGCAGGCTGGAGAATCTGTAGAGGGAATCGATGAGACAGGTTGTTGGTAGCGGCCTTCTGCTCGTGTTGTTGCCGATGGCCCGCCTCACTGCCGGGCGCTCTGAAGTTGCCGATGCGCTCAAGGCCGGCGACCTGGCAGGCGCTCGGAAATTAGTCGAACAGCACGCCGATGTGAATGCGCCCCAGTCCGATGGCGCGACCGCGCTCGACTGGGCCGTGTACCGTTCGGATAAAGAGATGGTGGACCTGCTGCTCGGCGCCGGCGCCAATGCCAGGGCCGCCAACCGCGAGGGCTCGACGCCGCTATGGCTTGCGAGCATCAACGGCGATGCCGCCATCATCGCGGCGTTGCTTAAGGCCGGCGCTGATGCCAACGAGCATCTTCCCTTGGGCAGGACGCCTCTCATGGCGGCGTCGCGCACCGGCAATGTCGAGGCGATCCAGGTGCTGCTCGACCACGGCGCGGACGTGAATGCCAGGGAAACTCTACGCGGGACGACCCCGTTGATGTGGGCCGCCGACGAAGGCCATGCCGCGGCGATCCAGCTCCTCATCCAGCGTGGCGCGGACTTCAAGGCCCGGTCGGATATGACCGAGCGCGGAAGAGGCCCGGCGCTTGGAAAAGCCAACGATCCGAGGAAACAGGTCGCGGCGCAGGGTCGAGCCCTCGCGGCCGGAAGAGCACTCGACTTGAGGGACCTCAGCGCCCTTCGTGGTGACAACAATGGGATTGGGGGACAAGGGGCAGGCGGCATTGCCCGCGGCGGCCGTACTCGAGGTGGCCGGGCTCCGAACGGTCGAGCGACGGACGGCGTCGATCAGGGCTTTGATCAGAACGACGATGCCGCGGTGGCCGCGTTTGGCTTCCGTGGCCGGCCGGCTCCCAAGGACGGCGGCGCTCTGACGCCGCTGGTCTATGCCGTCCGCGCCGATGATCTGGACTCGGTGAAGGTGTTGCTGGCTGCGGGCGCTGACCTCAATCAGGTCACTGGCTACGGCTGGAGCCCCTTGCTCGTCGCCACGCAAAATCGCTATTATCGGCTCGGAGCCTATCTGATCGATCACGGCGCCGATGTGAATCTCGCCAACCAAGGCGGGTGGGCGCCGCTTTACCTGGCCACCGACAACCGCAACATCGAATCCGGCGATTATCCGGTCCGCAAAGGCGACATGGATCATCTGGATTTCATCAAGCTTCTACTCGACAAAGGAGCCAATGTGAATGCCCGGATGAAGGACAGCACGGAGACCCGGACCGTCTTCACCAACCAGTGGTTGGATGAGAACGGCGCCACGGCGTTCCTGCGCGCCTCCCAGTCCGGCGACCTAGTCCTCATGAAACTTCTGCTTGCCCACGGTGCCGATCCGAAGATCGGCACCGTCCTGCACGTGACTGCGCTCGAAGTGGCCGCCGGAGTCGGCTGGGTAGAGGGCATCACCTACGAGTGGTCGCCCGAAGCCACTTTGGAAGCCGTCAAAATGCTGCTAGACCTCGGTCTCGATGTGAATGCGCAAGCCGACACCGGCCGCACCGCACTGCATGGCGCTGCGCACAAAGGACGGACCGATGTCATCCAGGTTCTGGTGGACCACGGGGCCAAGCTGGATGTCCGCGATTACGGTAACACCGACAACCGCGGTGGCAAACTGGCTGTCCACACGTGGCAGCCGGTAGATTACGCTGATGGCCTGGTCCGCGTCGGCGTCCAATCCGCGATCCCGCACCCCGAAGCCGGCCTCCTCTTACGGAAGCTGATGACCGAAGCCGGCCTCGTGGCCCCGCCGGTGGGACGCACGCTAGAATCTATCTGCGTGACCGAAGCGTGCGAATGATAGATGCCCGCGTCACAGGCGAGCCGCGAGGCTTTCCGGGGTGAGTCTATCTGATGGCCCTCCTCGGTCAAGTTGAAGCAACCCCCGCCAGACTCCCAACTGGCCAAACCGCCGAGCTAGGGCGATGCCGGCTCCGATGCAATAAAATAAATCGTTAGTGCTATCACTACATCTGTGATGGAGCGCGAAAGGAGCGGCAAATATGGCAGAGGTGCCTGTCCGGAGAGAGCGTTCTGAAGAGCGGAGCGTCATGCGCGGAGAGTGGTTGCCACGGTTTGGGCTCCATGCTCCGTGGGATCTTTCCATGAGTCCGTGGTCATTGATGCGGAGGTTCACCGATGAGATGGACCGCTGGTTCGGTGTGGGGCGGGAGCACGGCGAGCGAGCCATGTGGTCGCCCAACATCGACGTTCGGGAGCGCGATAACAATCTGATCGTCAGCGCCGATTTGCCTGGGCTGGCGAAGGATGACGTCAAGGTGGAAGTTACTGACGAAGGGCTGTTGATAGAGGGCGAGCGGAAACACGAACACGAAGAGCGGCATCAGGGCTACTACCACAGCGAGCGCAGCTACGGCATGTTCCGCCGGGTGGTCCCGCTGCCGGAAGGGGCCAAGATCGATCAGGCCAAGGCCCAGTTTAAGGAAGGTGTGCTCGAAGTAACCGTGCCCATCCCGGAAGGGGCGCGAAAGCGCCGGGAGATACCGATCGAAGGGCCGTCCAAAGCCCGCACCTCGGGCGGCGGGGCTTAATGCGGGTGGGGTTGACGCGCCGCCGTTGTGAAGATCCTTCTCGTCTGCTCGGCGAGATGAACCGAGGGCCGCAGATGAGTAGACAGGGCATCACGCTACACCTGTTTGTCCCCTAAACCCCAGAGGTTCCGGACTGCCAATCCCATTCATCGGCTCCCCGGTCGTCCGTTTGGAGACCCCGCTCCGTCAAGCCTCCTGCGGTCCCGACCGGGTGCGGCTTCCCCGGCCAGAAGGCCCGGAAGTGTGAGATTCGACTGAGGTGGACCGATGTGGCGCGTGTGTTTCGGCCAGAAATCGAGTGGCGCGCAAAGAAGTCGTTGAAGCTTCGCCGGCTCGAGAGAGCGACTGCGCCGATCGAGATGGAAACGCCCCACCGAACAAGAGACTCTGTCGCGCTCAGCCCCTCCCGGAGCGAGGCGGCGCGGTCGGTACCGACCGTGGGGAACTCGCTCGCTCGCCCGACCACCAACTCTGGCCAGTCGACGCATTCGAGCGCTGCGCTCTGGGATAGCCCTTACCGAGCCTCCTTGAGAGAAGATTGGCGGGCGCCAAGGCTTTCTCACGAATCGGCCCAATCGAGTTAAAGTTGCCTTCCGGCGCTCGGCGGCGACCGCGCCCGTAACCCTTCAAAATCCGCTTCCGGATGCCCGGCCCGCATCAAGCCTTGGCAGGAGCCCAACATGCGAGATGGTGTCCGACCAAGGGTTCACAAGCTCGTGGTCGCAGCGTTTGAGTGTATCCTCTTCTCATCTCTGGTTCTGGTAGCATCGGGCCAGGCAAGAGTCGCTCACTCGCAGACCGCCGATTCCGGTTCAGATTCTTCGGCGTCCCAGGTGAGTTATGGGCGCGCGACCACCTTTCGAGTGCATTCCGACCTCGTACTCATTCCTGTGACCGTCACTGATGGTAAGGGTAGAGTGGTGACCGGACTGAATAAAGAGCAGTTCACGTTGTTCGAAGACAAGAGGGAGCAGACGATTACCCACTTTGCGTCAGAGGATGCCCCCGCCTCGATCGGAATCGTGTTCGACACCAGCGACAGCATGGCGCCAAAGCTCACCAAAGCGCGCGAAGCCGTGGCGGCACTGCTGACCAACTCGAACCTCGCGGACGAGTTCTTCCTCGTGAAGTTCAGCACCGAGCCCGTGCTCGTAGTTCCCATGACCACCGAGAAGGAGGAGATCGCGCGCCGAGTGGAGGCAATCACCGTCAGAGGTACAACGGCACTGCTGGACGCCGTTGGAATGGCTATGAATGAGATGAAAAATGCGCGTTATACCCGTAAAGCGCTGGTGATCATCTCCGACGGCGAGGACAATGCAAGCCACTGCTCGGTGCACGATCTCAAGGAAAGAGTGAGCGAAGCTGATGTGCTGATCTATGCCATCGGGCTCACCGACTCGAGCGCCCTGTATTACTCGACCATGACCTGGCCTCCACCCGTGAATACCGGCTCGGCACTGCTGACAGAAATTGCGCGCGAGACTGGCGGCCGCTTATTCGAAGTCCACAAGCTCAAAGAGTTGCCCCAGGTCGCATCCAAGATCAGCGCGTGGTTGCGCAACCAGTATCTGCTGGGCTACTCTCCGGCCAATTCGCGCGACAACGGCAAGTACCACCGCATTCAGGTAAAACTCACCAAGCCGAGCGGGTTTCCCCGGCTGCACGCTTCCTGGCGGCTCGGTTATTATGCTCCCGCCGACTGAAGGGCGCGCGGATTCCAGAATGGCGAGACCGCCCCGGAGTGAACCGCTGTCTACGGATGCGCTGTCCGACCACCCGGCGGCGGCGCTCGGCTGCCGGGAAATCTCTCGATGGCCGAATCTCGGCACGCCTCCTCTCGAAGGGTGCCGCAGCCTCTTCAGCCCTCCTGGTCACCTAAACTTTGAGATCGCAGGGCCATGCGCGGAATCGAC
>JAGWQP010000450.1 GCA_028876805.1 Acidobacteriota bacterium
GATTCTCTACGATCCCTCGGGCCTCAGTATGGTCCAGTGGGAAAAAGCTCGTCCGCAATATTTTAATATTCCGATGTTGCAAGGTTCGCTGCCGGCAACCGCCGACAACTACCCCAGAAATTAAAAAAGGAGGAAGCATGGAATTGATCAGCCGTCGAAAACTTCTCCGCGAGGGGACCCAAGCTCTAGCGGCTGGCGTGTCGATCGGCAGCCTTTCCCCTGCGAATGGCCCGAGACCCCCTGCAGGTGCCGTTGATTATTACCAGAAACTTGGCGTAACGCCATTCATCAACGCCGCCGGCACCTACACGATCCTAACCGCGTCCATCATGCCGGAGGAAGTGCAAGCAGCTGTTGCTCTGGCCGCGCAAAAGCCCGTTCACCTGATGGAACTCCACAAGGCGGCTGGCGAGTACCTGGCGAGGCGTCTCCGCTGCGAAGGGGCATTGGTCACTTCCGGTGCTGCCGCCGCGATAACGCTGGCGACAGCGGCCTGCATCACTCGGGGTAACAAATCCGCGATCCTAGACATTCCCACCGAGATGCAGGGGTTAAAGAACGAAGTCATCGTCCAAAAGGCGCATCACTATGACTACGATCATGCGATTCGAGGCTGTGGCGCGCGCTTTGTGGATGTGCAAACGCTCGATGAGTACGAACGGGCGTTCACCGAACGAACGGTAATGACCCAGTTCTTCAATGCTGCCGAAGGTGGCCGGATTAGCAGGGAAGATTGGGTCCGCGTTGCCCACCAGCATGGAGTGCCGTGCTTCAATGACGCAGCTGCGGATGTCCCGCCTATCTCCAACCTCTGGAACTACACGGAAATGGGGTTTGATCTAGTGGCTTTTTCGGGTGGAAAGGGTATTCGCGGACCGCAGTGCACTGGGTTGCTCTTGGGGAAGAAAGATTTGATCGACGCGGCACAATTAAACAATTCGCCGTACTCGAACACCATTGGCCGCGGGATGAAAGTCGGGAAGGAGGAGATCGTCGGTCTGGTCGCTGGTGTGGACTGGTTTCTTAAGCAGGACGATGCCGCAATGGAGGCGGAATACCGGGCCCGGGCGCAGCGAATCACAGAGCGCGTTCGAAGCATTCCCGGCGTGGAAGCAAGAATCTTCATTCCCCCGGTTGCGAACCATGTCCCGCACTTGCTGATTACCTACGACCCCAATCGCATCAAGCTGTCAGCAAGCGAGGTGATGCAAAAGATGCGCGATGGAACCCCCCGCATTGAACTGAACCCATCCACCGGTGGAGGCCCTGCCAGCGCGGGACTGCCGGAAGGTCACCATGTGATTGTTGTCGGCGTTTGGATGCTGCAACCGGGAGAAGATCAGATTGTGGGGAGGCGGCTTCAAGAGGTCTTAGGAGAAGGCGCGAAATGACACGCTACGATGTGCATGACCATGATCCGGGCCACAATGAGCCGCTCGGAGTCTACTGGCACGAGCGCATCAAGGTGGATGGCGCGGCGCAGTGGAGGAGGCATGTTCTGGACTACAGCACGCGCGCCGGCGGATGGATGCAAATCGCGGTACTGGATATTGACGGGGACGGTGATCAGGACATAGTCGTCGTTGGAAAATCCTGTCCATTTCTCTTCGAGAACCTGGCAGCGCAACGTTGAGAGGCCGTGATAGCTGGTCCTTATTATCTATGCATGGCCCTGTTCTTCGGTCCCATCGCGGATGGTCACCTTGCCACCAGCTGCTGGCCGCCATCGATGTCGTACGTCGCGCCCGTCAGCGCCGTGTTGGTCATGATGTGCACGGCGAGTGCGGCGACGTCGGCCGCTCCGACGACGCGCCGGATTGGCAGCGTCGCGCGAAGCTCATCGCGACGCCTGTCAAGGTCCTCCCCAAGGAGCGATGCCGACAGCGGCGTGTCCACGAAGCCGGCAGCGATCAGGTTGGCGCGGACGGGTGCCAGTTCGAGCGCGAGGTTTGCGACCAGCGCGGGCATCGCCAAGGTAACCGCCGAGACGATTCCGAGGACGGCGCTCGGGCGGCGGCCGCCGGTGCCGCCCATGAACAGCAGCGTGCCGCCGGGCCTCACCCTGCGGGACGCGCCTTGGGCTACGTGGATCGCCAGTAACATGTGCTCGGTGAGGCCGCGGCGCGCCTCCTCGGGATCCATTTTGAGTAAGGGCCCGTAGTGCGGGCCGCCGGCCGTGACCATCACGTGGTCGATCGGTGTTGGCAGGTCCTGGAAGAACCTCTCGAGAGAACCCGCGTCGTTGGCGTCGAAGGCCGCGGTGTGTTGCGCGCCGAGCTCCTGCGCTGCCTGCTTGAGGCGTTGGGGATTGCGGGCGGTGAGGATTATATCGGCACCCTCAGCCCGGGCGCGTCGAGCTGTCTCGAGCCCTATGCCCGCGCTGCCGCCGATCACGACGAC
>JAGWQP010000451.1 GCA_028876805.1 Acidobacteriota bacterium
GCTCGACGTCACTCATGTCTGCGACCGCGATCTCGGCCCCTTGCGCTTTCAACCGCCCGCTGCGGCCATCTTCTCGACGCACCATGGCACGAACGGGATAGCCGGCTTTCAGTAGTTCGGCAACGACGACGCTCCCGGTCTTTCCGGTCGCGCCAGTAACGATGATCCTTGGTTTGGTCATAATCTTCTCCTTCTAAGCTTCCTCCCGCAGTGGCGCTATCGCGCCGGACGGTAGATGCCGCTGAGAACATTTGCTGGGTCTTCTCCGCGGCGAAATAGGTGACGTTGGGCCTAGGGATGCGCGACGCTCATGCGCGAGCGGCCTCCGTCCCGTAATCCTACGACTCCGCGCGCCGCGGCTGTTGCGAGGTTTTGCGCAGCGGTCCAGCGCCGCCACTCGAATCGATCCGATTCGACGGCTTGCTAGCAAACTGAACTCGCAAGCCATTCCGTTACTTGCCGCTGGCCATCGGTGGTACCTGTTCGCCGATCCTGGAGGAGTAGATGATGAATTTGAACGGATCCGTATTTTCATGCTTCTCCATCAGCTTGAGGTAAACCAACCGTCTCGCGTTGCCCACCGACGGGCTGTCGGCGAACCGCTTTCCCGCAGTCTCCAACAATGAGGATGCGAGTTCGTACTTGCCGTCCGCCGCCATGCGTTCCACCGCCTTCACGAGCTGACCCTCGGTGACCCCCAGATAGTCCACAAACAAAGATGCCCGGTCGGCGCTGGTGAGGTGGTCGATGCCTTGCATGTCGGGTTGCCAATAGCCTACGTTTTGGTCGTACAGCCGGTCGATAATGTGTTCCCGCATGATGAAATACGGCAGATAGACATCCGGTTGGCCCGCGATCAAGCCCGGCGGAATCAGATTTGCCTGGTGTATAGCGCCACGCTCGTCACCGCGCCCTATAGCGCTCAGTACCTGGCCGCGAAGCCATACCAGATCCGGTTTAAGCTGCGCCAGAATGGCTGTCGAGTTGAAGTTTCGCGTCAACGGCTCGTGGCCATGCAGCAGATAGCGCGGATGCTCCGCGACCACGATGTCGATGGCATCCAGCAGGCCCTGGAAGTTGCCCTCGTCAACAAAAGGAGCGCCGAGGTAGGGCATGATGAAATCGCCGACGAACATCACTCCTTGATCCGGCAAGAAAATGAACATGCCATCGGGGGTTTCTCCGCCCTGGATGGGGATTAGCTCGATCTTCGTTCCTCCAACCTTTAGCCCGGTGCGAGCCGCTACGGTGACATCCGGTTTGAAGCTTCGCACATCTTCGATGTGAAAGCGCTCGCCGAAGAAATACTTGCCGAAACCCCCCGGCGAAACGGATGTCTCTTCCTGGTAGTTGCTTCGGGCGTAGAATCGCGGCCGCGGGTTTAAACCGCGGAAATACGAGTGCCCGCCCACGTGATCCCAGTGGGAGTGCGTAATGAAGATGGCCGTCAGTGGCGGCAGACCGGGGACTTGAGCCCGCAGCGCCTCATAGGCGCCTTTCGCCGAATCCGGCCGGGTGCCGGCGTCGATGCCGAACAGTTCCCGCCCATCGTCCGACACCACGAAGTAATATTCCGTGAACTCGAATCCCGTCAAAGCATACACGCGTCCCGGCACAATTTCGGAGATGCGGCGTGAAGCGAAAGTATGTCCGGTTGCCGCATCCTCCGAGAAAGGCGTGTTCAGCGTAACGGGCCGGTTCCAATCTTTGTAGCCGCTCTTTTGCAGATGCTCTTCAGCCGCCGCGCGGTCACCCCTTGCAAGCGCCAACTTGCCGAGGTGATAGTGGACCTCGCGCAGCCAGCCCGGGTCGGGCGCTTTGGCCGCGTTGTCGAGGCACCACTCAAGTTCGGCCTCGGCTGGCTTGCTCTGCCCAAAAACGCCAGGGAGTTCGGAGCGGACCACGCCCGCGATCCAGTTGACCACGAAGAGCTGCCCCCCGGAGAGTTGTCCGGCCCGGTCGAGCATCGCGATGGTATCGTTCACATAGCCGATTCTATGCAGCAGCGGAACCGAAGAGGCGTGCTGCGCTCGCAGCAGTGCTGTCGCGCTCAAATAGAGGGATTTTTGCGGATCCGCCAGCCGGGGCTCGAATTCCTTGAATCGAGCCGCGAAAAACTCCGCGCCCTCACCCTGCAGATTCAGGTTCGAGTACTGCGCCATTAGCAGGAAGAGCAACTGCGGGTCCTGGGGCGGCGCTGCCCGGTTAATCGCCTTAAAGTATTCGAGTTCCGGAGGCCGGACCGTAATTTCGGCCTGGCTCCGAGCGCCCACATCGGCGTGCACGCCCCGCAGGCTGATCAAGAACAAAGCGGACGTGAGCAGCGCCGCCAACGAATAGACAACAGGTCGCATATCGGCACCTACCTTTTGAAGGAAGTGGAAGTTTTTCCTTCCCTGCACAATAGATGTATA
>JAGWQP010000004.1 GCA_028876805.1 Acidobacteriota bacterium
CTATAGCTGCTGACCAGCAGCGGGTTCGGGCGGCTGGTGTCCTGTTGCCGCGCGACAAGAACCCCCAACAATGGGCCGCGTTGCACTTGGCTGATGCGCGGAGCGAGCCGGTATATTCGCTCTAGACTCCGCGCGCCAACATCGTGCTTTGGGCGACGGGCAGACCGCCGGGCGAGGCTGAACATCTACGTGCCTGCATGATCTTCCGGTCGCGTGGTTCTGACCGGCGACCGCATCGGCAAACCCTACTTGTATCTCAGCGCTACCATCGGGTCGACCCGTACCGCGTGGCGCGCCGGAAGATAACAAGCGAGGAGCGCGACGAGCGTCAACACGATCGCAACGGCAGCAAACGTCAACGGATCTTGCGGCGCCACGCCGAACAGTTCGTTGACCATGAGACGCGTCAAGCCCAGAGCGGCGGCGGCCCCACCGGCCACGCCGACCAGCGCCATTTTAACGCCCTCCCCGAGCACCAGCCGCATCACGTCCCGGTGTTGCGCGCCGAGCGCCATTCGGAGACCGATCTCATGCGTTCGCTGCCCGACCATGAAAGAAATCACGCCATAAATCCCCACCGAGGCAAGAACCAGCGCGAGCGTGGCGAATACGCCGAGAAGGAACATCGTTATCCTGCGGGCGGCTAAGGAGCCCGCGATCACGCTGTCCAGGGTTTGCACCCCGTAGATTACCTCGCGAGAATCGTGTTGCCCCACGGCCGTCCGAACTAGACCCATTACCCCTGCCGGATCTCCCGCCGTCCGTAACACCACCGCAACTCCGTCGGCAGCCAGAGGCATCAATTTCTCGGGCAGCTGCATGAACGGGTAGAAGAACTGTGTTTCGATCGCAGTTTTTTGTTCCCCGCCCGGCCCCCATTGTTTGATATGCCCCACCACGCCGACGATTTCGGCCTGCACATCGAATTGCTGCAGATTGACCCGCTTGCCGATGGGATTTTCGTTCGGGAAATACGTGCGCGCAAAAGTATCGTCGATGTCGATCACCACGGGGGCATATTCGTTATCCTGCGGAGCCACGAAGCGGCCGCGTTGAACAGTAATTCCCATGGCCTGCTCGAAGCCGGCCTCGACCAGGTAGAACATCGCCTGAGCCATTTCGTTCTCATTCGCAGGCCTCGGCCGGCCTTCGATCCAAAAGGGCAACGAGGAATCGTGGATCATCGGCCGTGAACCGAGTGTGACGGAAACGGCCTGCACACCGGGGACCGCGCTCAGCTGCTCGTCGAGCCGGCGCAGTCGAGCACGGGTCTCGGCGGAGGTAGTTCTGGCAGTGGCCGGAATCGACAAGTTAAAGGTTACGGCGTGGCTGGGATTGAACCCGGGATTCATGCGCCACAGCGCGGAGAGACTGCGCAGCATCAGTCCCGCACCGATCAGGAGAACCACCGCCATGGCGACTTCGATCACCACGAAAGTCCCTTGTAGCCGCTGGCGCGCAATCAGGCCGCTGCCGCTGTCCTTGAGGATCTCTACTAGATTCACCCGCGAGCCTTTGAGCGCAGGCGCTAGTCCTGAAATCATTGCGGCGAAGACCGAAACCGCAAGCGTGAAGAGCAGTACGCGTCCATCGAGCGAGATTTCTTCCACGCGCGGCAATGTGATAGGTAAAGTTCTGCCGACTGCCTGGACACCAAACCATGCGAGCAGGAGTCCGATCGCCCCGCCCAAGCCAGCGAGCAGAGCGCTCTCGGTGGCCAATTGGCGGAGTACGCGCCAGCGGCCGGCACCCAGCGCCGCGCGAACCCCAAACTCGCGCGAGCGGCCCATCAAGCACGCCAACAGAAGGTTCGCGACGTTCGCACACGCGATCACGAGCAGGAAACCGACAGCGGCGAGAAGCACCAGCAGGAACGGCTGGACGTTGCCGACTATATCTTCCTTCATGGAAACGAGCGCTACGCCAGCCTTGTTGTCGGCCGCTGGGAACGCCGCCGCCAGGTTGCGCGCCACCACGTCCATGTCGGCTTGGGCCTGCGGCAACGCAACGCCGGGTTTCAGCCGGGCGACCGCGTGTGCGCTCACCGAGATCCGGCGATCCCGAAACGATGGATCGTTCCACTGGCCGATGGGAATATAGACGTCGCGGTCCCGCCCGTAAAACGTGAAACTGGCCGGAACCACGCCCACCACAGTGTAAGACACGCTATTCAGGGTGAGCGCCTTACCGATGATGTTTGGCGAAGAGCCGAATTTGCGCGCCCACAACCCACCGCCGAGAATGACCACCGGGCCTGCGCCCACCCGATCGTCATCGAAGCGGAAGGCGCGGCCGAGAATCGGATTCACGCCAAGCATCGAAAAGAAGCCCGCAGAGATCATGTAGCCGCTCAGCCGCTCGGCTTCTGCTGTCCCAGTGAGGTTGTAATCCTGGTTGCGGTAAATCTCCATGGATGAGAAGGTCCGGTTGTCTCGCTGCCAGTCGAGGAAGTTCAGATAGACGACGGGACCGCGCTCTACTCCAGGCGTGCTTCCATAAACAGCCACAAGCTGCTCGGATTGGCGATACGGCAGCGGATTGAGCAACACCCCCTTAACGACCGAAAAAAGCGTCGTATTCGCAGCGATTCCCACCGTGAATGTGAGAACCGCGATGGCAGTGAAACCCGGCGACTTTCGGAAGAGTCGGATTGAATAATGCAAATCCTGTGACAATGCCGTCATCGACCCATTTTACGCGCCACCCTCAACTCGCGTGCCAATTCTGGCCAGAGGGTTACGGATCTGGACGCAATGTAGTGGAGCGAATGGTCGCCAACCCTAAAATAAGGGGCGGCCCAGGGTCTCGGCACATACAATGGTGGGCTGCGACGCGTGAAGACTCTATGAGTTGCGCACCAGATGGTCCTGGGATCTCCCTTCAAACCGCTTCTCAATCCGCCGTTACAATCCAAAAGGGGAGGATTGTAACTATTCGTGGGATTTTGCATCCTGGTAACTGAGCTACGCTATGCCTCTGTACGAATATCGCTGCCAGAAGTGCGGCACGTCCTTCGAGATGCTGCGCCGGATTCAGGACGCCGACCGAGATCTGGAGTGTCCGCAGTGCAAATCTGAACAAGTCGAGCGGCTGTTATCAACATTCGCCGCTGGGGGATGTGTCACATCATCGAGGGCGAGCCGGTTCACTTGAGCGAGGTAGGCAGGCGGCCGGTCGGCCGCAACACGGATAAACCCGCCGATTTTGGAGCCAGCAGCTCGCACCATAGGCGGTCAATGAGAATTCTTCGTCGGCGCGCCGCCATGTCTGCGCCGCTTCGTTCTGGGCGTACGCTCATCGCGCCATCCGTTCCCAAGTCTGAAGTAAGGCGACGATCCCAAGCTCCGCCAGCCTCGAAGTTGGCGGTCTTGTGCCAAGAGACATTTACTGTGTTGCCGAGTGGTCGCTACGCTCCGGAGTGTACAGTCCCCACTATCGGCAAACGGCGCGGGTTTGGCGTGCTAATTGGGCCGGAACTGGGAGCGGTCCCATCCGTACAGCGTAAACTCGTAAAAGTGGCGCACGCGTCGACGGCGCGA
>JAGWQP010000452.1 GCA_028876805.1 Acidobacteriota bacterium
CAGACTGGTCGGCAGTTTTTACGGGATTTCAGGATTTGAGCCGCCAAAGCTTCTCAGGAATCGAAGAGGCCAAATTGAGCCAGACAGCAACATCGATCTTTGATCTCGAGCGCCCGCGAGTGAAGGTTCAACTGGTCGGGATCTGTGGGGGGTGAGCTTGGGAACGCGCCACAGGCGGGGCCGCTCCACGATTAGCAAAAAGCAGGAACTGGCTACCCGGAAAGCCGAATCTAACTAACTGAAAAACGGCGCCACAGATATTCTCCGCGTCGGTCTACGGCACGCTTACAAAGACGGATCTCGATCGCAGCAACCGTAGCTGGAAGCCAACCATAAGAAGATCGCCGTGGCGGCGCACGGTCTGGACTTACCTCCGGAAACCTCCGGTTCAGGTTGGCAGGTTGACCCCTTCAGTAAGTCGGTAACATCTTCGCCGGTCGACGCTCGGCTTTCCGGGCAGGTTGACACTCTCTCACAAAACTCCGCGCAACCACAAGCACGATGCTGGTCGTCGTCGTCTCCCGGGATGACGCGGCCAAACAATTAGCTCGCCACGCACGCGAAAAAGCTCAGGGTGTTGTCGCCCTGGCGGACCGTGCGGATCCGGTGCAGGGAACCATATGCCTCGTCAAGCGGCAGGCGCACGGAGTGCTGCACCACCACCAGCGCCGGCGGTGCCTGGGAAAGCCCGGCCAACGCCGCCGTGTACTCGCGCTCTTGGTCATAGGGCGGATCGAGGAAGACCAGGTCGGCTTTGTGTTCCCCCAGGGTTCGCAGTACCGGGCCGGTTACTACCGTTGCGCGAGATTCCAATTCGAGCTCGGCGAGGTTCTCGCGCAGGACGGCCAGCGCCTGGCGGTTTCGTTCCAGAAACCACGCGTGCCGGGCGCCGCGGCTGAGCGCTTCGATGCCCACGGCGCCGGTGCCGGCGTACGCATCGAGAAACATCGCGCCCGAGATGCGGGGAGCGAGGATGTCGAACAGGGTCTCGCGGAGGCGGTCGGGGGTGGGGCGGGTGGCGGGGCCGCGGACCCCTTTGATAGCGCGCGACCGGAGTGCTCCGGCGATCACCCGCATCAGCCCACCGTCACCAGGCTGTAGCGGCGTTGCCAGTGGTTGCGAATATAGGCCGCGGCGCGGTCGAGATCGCCCGGAGTCGGCGGCTGTTCGATGAAAGCGACCGCTTCGCGGCGGGCGACCTCAAAAATTTCGGTGTCGCGCAGGATGTTGGCGACGCGCAGCGACGGCAAGCCCGACTGTTTGGTGCCGAAGAATTCGCCCGGCCCGCGCAGCTTCAGATCCATCTCGGAAATATAAAAACCGTCGGTCGATTCTACTAGCGTGCGGATGCGCTCGCGCGCCGCGTCGTTCATCTTCTCAGTGACCAAAACGCAGTAACTCTGCGCGGCGCCGCGGCCGACCCGCCCGCGTAACTGGTGAAGCTGGGCCAGGCCGTAGCGCTCAGCCTGCTCCACCAGCATGACCGTGGCATTGGGAACGTCCACGCCGACCTCAATCACGGTGGTCGAGACCAGAATCTGGATCTGGCCTTCCTTGAACCGCTGCATGACGGTCTCCTTTTGATCCCCGCCCAGCCGGCCGTGCAGCAAGCCCACCGAAAGTTGCGGGAAGACCTCGCGCGAAAGATGCTCGTACATCTTCTCGGCAGCCTTCATGGCCTGCGTTTCCGACTCCTCGATGACCGGGTAGACCACATACGCCTGGCGGCCTTCCTCAATCTGGCGTTTGAGAAAACTGTAGACCCGTTCGACGTCATCGGAGGTCGCGTGTCTGGTGATGATCGGTTTGCGGCCCGGCGGCAGCTCATCAATAATCGAGATATCGAGATCGCCATAGAGCGTCATCGCGAGCGTCCTCGGAATGGGGGTTGCGGTCATTACCAACACGTCCGGGGTGAGGCCCTTCTCGACCAGGCGCAGCCGTTGCAGCACGCCAAAGCGGTGTTGCTCGTCGATGATGGCGAGGCCCAGCTTCTTGAATGTGACGTCCTTTTCGAGCAGGGCATGCGTACCGATCACCACCTGTGCCAACCCTTCGGCCAACAGCTTTTTCAATTGGACTTTCTCACGGCTGGTGAAGGAGCCAGTGAGCAGCACTACTACGTAACCGAGTTTGGACAGAATCTGCTTGAAATAGTAGGCATGCTGCGCGGCCAGGATTTCGGTGGGCGCGAACACCGCGACCTGATAACCGTTCTCGATAGCGATGACGGCCGCCTCGGCTGCCACGATGGTCTTACCGCTGCCGACATCCCCTTGGAGCAGGCGATGCATAGGACGCGGAGCTTTCATGTCATCCGCGATCTGCTGGATGACGCGCTTCTGGGCGCCGGTCGGCTTGAACGGCAGCATGGCCTTGACCCGTTCGCGCACGCGCTCGTTGATCTCGAACGGGATGCCGGGGAGCAGGCGCGCCTTGCTGCGCTTCATAGCGATGGCGCATTCCAGCCAGAAGAATTCGTCGAAAATCAGGCGGACCTGCTCGGGCGCTCGGAATTGGTTGAACAGCCGGAGGTCGGCTGCGGGCGGCGGAAAGTGGGTGTGGCGGGTAGCCGCCCAGCGATCCGGCAACTTGAGGCGCTGGCGGATGTGCGCCGGGAGGTGGTCTTCGAGAGGTTCAATCGACTCGAAAATGCGGTGCGTGAGAATGCGCAGTACCCGCGTGGTCAGCTTCGAGACGGCTTCGTAGATGGGCACGATGCGGCCCGTATGCAGGGCCTGTTCGCCATCTTCGTCGTCGCCCGAGAGGATTTCGAACTCGGGGTGCAGCATGGCGAGCTGGCCGGCGTAGCTGTCGAACTCCACCTTACCGAACAGCGCCACCTTCATGCCTTCGGCCAGCACGTTGGCGAGGTAGCCTCCGTGAAACCATTTACCGACCAGGACGGCGCGCGAGGCGTCGCTAAACCGCGCTTCAAACAGGCCCAGACTACGTCGCTTGAAACCCGCCAGGCTCGCCGAACGCACGTCGGCGATGACCGTGGCCATTTCGCCCGGCGCCAGTTGGGCGATGGTTTTCAGGTTGCTGCGGTCCTCATAACGGAAGGGCACGTAGGCCAGCAGGTCTTCGACCACCGAAAGGCCCTTGGCCTCGAGCAGGGCACTTCGGGCCGGGCCGATGCCTTTGACGTACGTGAGCGGGGTCGCCAGATCCATCGGGGGGGCGTTTTTTCCCTTCTTTCCTCACTCTCCACGTTACACTGTAGGATACTCATGCCGAAACTGCTGGAGGGCAAACTGGCCCTCGTCCTCGGAATCGCCAACAGATGGAGCCTGGCTTACGCGATTGCGCAGGCATTCTCGCGCGAGGGTGCTACGCTCGCGCTCACTTACCTTGGCGAGCGGCAGAAGCAATCGATCCTGGAGCTCTCCGACGATCTGAACCTGGCTGCCACGCTACCCTGCGACGTGACCAAGGAAGAAGAGCTCAGCGGGCTCGCCGAATCGCTCGACGCGCTCGGGCGGCCGCTCGACGCGGTGGTTCACAGCCTGGCCTTCGCCAACCGTGAGGATCTGGCGCGACCTTTCGTCGAGACCAGCCGGGCAGGCTTTTTGCTGGCGCAGGAAGTGAGCGCGTATTCTCTGGTGGCCGTAGCTCGCGCGACGGCGCCACTGATGACGCGCGGCGGATCGCTGAGTACAATGACCTACCTGGGTTCGATCCGCGTGTTGCCCAATTACAACGTCATGGGCGTGGCCAAAGCGTCGCTTGAAGCTGCCGTGCGCTACCTCGCGAGCGAGCTGGGCGCCCAAAACATCCGCGTCAACGCGATTTCGTCCGGGCCGGTCAAGACCGCTTCGGCGCGGGCGGTTAAAGACTTTTCGACCATCCTCACTGCGACACCGACGCGCGCCCCGTTGCGCCGCAACACCGATCCGGCAGAAGTGGCCGACGCGGCGGTGTTTCTCGCAAGCGACCTGGGGCGCGGCGTAACCGGCAACGTGCTATTTGTGGACGCGGGCATGCAGGTAATGGGGCTCTAACGCATATGAAAGTAGAAGTGGTCTTGACGGAAGCCGACATCGCGCAGGAATTCGCCGAAGCGATGCAAGCGCGTGACCTGCCGGAAAAGTTCTTCTTCTGGTCGCCGCGTTCGGCCATGGCCTGGACGGAACTCACCAAAGAGCCTGGTTTGTATGGCGGCCTGGGAGAGACGTGGACCTCCATCGCAGGTGGCGCCGGCGCGTTAGCGCAGCACTTCGGCAGGCGTGTGCCGGTGATCAGTTTCGGAGCCGGCGATGGCGCGCGTGACCGCGTTCTGATGGCAGCCTTGAAAGGCGCCGGGTGCGAGTGTCTGTATTACCCGGTCGACGCCAGTCAGGCGATGCTCGAAACGGCCTGTGCCGGAGCCGACGATGAAGATTACGAGACCACGGGCATCAAAGCCGACATCTCAAGCCCCGTTCATCTGGTCTATTGCGCGGACGCCGCCGAACCGCCCCGGCTATTTATCATGTCGGGCAACACCATTAGCGCCTTTGATCCCTTGGCGGAGATTCGCTACGTGGCGCAATGCATGCACGGCGGGGACCGCCTGATCGTCGATGGAGAGCTCTACCACGAAACCAGGACGATGGCGCGGCGCGACAACGCGGCAGCTCGAAAATTCATCTTCGCCACCCTCAGCGGTGTGGGAATCGAGAGTGATGACGGCGAGGTCCGCTTCAACCATAAGCGCGACGAACGCCACGAGGGTCTGCACCTGATGACGCGCGCCTTCCGCGCCGCCCGCGACTTGTCGGCCACCGTAGGCGGGGAAGACGTGTCGCTCGAGCGCGGCGAGACGATCGGCCTCAACTTTCAATACACCTATACGCCGCAATCGTTCCGCTGGCTCTTGCGCGAGCAGGGCGGCCTCCAGATTCTGGAAGAGTACAGCAGTGCCGACGGCCGATTTCTGACGGCGATCTGCAAGAAATAAGTTAATCTCTCCGCACCAGCATAAAGCTTGTGCCCCGGCCGCCTTGCGGACCAGAACGCCGCTGTCGACAACCCTCGAACTACGCCCTGCGTAGAAATATGTGCTCGAATCGCCGCAACAGCTGCGCCATCATCTAGTCACCGCGGCTCCAGCCGAAGTGATCTTCCGTTCCGAATGCAACGTCACCCTCTGCACGCGCCAGTTGTTCATGTCGGCGACGTACAGCAGGCTCTCCGAAGGACAGGCCAGGGCGTGAACCCAGTTGAACTGTCCCACCTCGTGGCCGGACTCGCCAAACATCGCCAGGATCTTGCCATCGAGCGACAGTTTGTAGATGCGGCCTGGCTCCTGGTCGGAAGTGAACAGGTATTGGGTTAACCCATTGGTGATGCAGATGGTCCAGGGCTGGGTTTCATCGGGGCGGTTGGGAGCGAGGTTCCCGAGCACGGGATGGCGGCTTTTGTCGTAGGGCGCGTTCAGGACGATGGAGCGCAGGTATTTGCCATCGGTGTCGAAAACCTGGATGCGCCGGTTGCCACGGTCGGCGACGTAGATGTTGTTCTGCCGGTCGACGCCGATGTTGTGCGGTGTGTTGAACTGGCCGGGCTGGTTGCCGCGCGACCCCCACGACCTGATCCAGTAGCCGTGCTTGTCAAACTTCGCGACGCGCGAGTTGAAATAGCCGTCGCTGACGTAGATGTTGTCGGCCGAATCCCAGGCGACGTCGGTCGATCCGCGGAATTCGCCGTCCACATGCTGCGGCGGCGCGTCGCCACGCGCGAATTCGATATAGTGATGCTCGTCCGGCCCTTCCTCGCGGCGCCCCAGGTTCATCGTCACGCGGAAGGAGGGATTAAAGCGCATCACCGAATTGGTGGCCTTATCGACCACCCACAGATTGTCGTACTTGTCGAATCGCACCGAGTGCGCGTATCCGAGGCCGTAGACGCCCCGCCCGATTTCGTGCAGATATTTTCCGTTTTCATCAAACAAGAGCAGTTGCGTGGACGCCGCCCCGAACACCGGCCCACCATACGTACCCGGATGGTTTAGCACCACAAACTGGCCTTTCGAGTTGATGGCGATCCCGAGCACTTCTCCGAAATTCATGTCGGAGGGAAGCTTGAAAAAATCAGGGTTGGGATCGAAAGCAATCTCCGGGGGCGAGGATTGGGCCATTCCGGCGGCCATCCCCAGCACCGCCACCCAGAGCAGTCGTAAGCCACGCATCCGAGAACCCTCCTTGGCGCGAGAGAATGATATCCGCGCGTCCCACAATTCTACGCCCGCCGTGGTCACGATGGGAATGACCGCGGCGGGCGCAGGGGGAGATTATTCGAAGGCGTTCGAATCGGTTCGGGCGGCAGGCACCCGAGCCGAGGCGGTTTCGCTGCTATCGTCAGGCAACAGCAGGTACCCCACAGCGGACTTGTGCGTCACACCAGTGATCACCAGTTCGCGCTTCTTGCCGTCCTGGTTGCTGTAGAACACCACCGGCTGCTGCGCGTCCTGTTGGCGCAGCCAGATGGTGCGGTGATCCGGCAGCACCCACATCCAGCCCGTCACGCGCCGATAGGCCACATCGGTGCCGCTGATCTCAAGCGAGATGCCGGGCGCTAACTCGTAGTTATGGCCCTTGTCCACCTCGAAATCGATGCGGCGAACCGCCAGCTGCCGGTTCAGGAACTCCATTTCCTGCCGATCGCGCTGTTCGAAAGCCTCGAGCGCGGCCAGCTTCCCTTCGGTGCCGGACCCGCTTTTCGCCAGCCGGTCCTTCAGTTCCTCGGTCTCGGCGGCCATCTGATTGCGGAGCGCACTCAATTCATTTTGCAAATCCGCAATTTGCACCCGATCGGCGTCACGCGACACTTCCAGTCGCGCCACCTTGCCCTTGATGCCGTCCATTTGATCGCTCAACTCCACCTCTACGCGATCGAACAGCTCTGCCGCCGACCGGCCGGCCTGCTTTTTGGCGGCCTCAATCTGCGATCGCATCTCGCGGCGCAGGTCGGCAATCTGGGTACGCACCTCGTCCGGCGCGCTTCGCGACGGGGCGAGCTTGGCGTTTTGCTGGTCCGGTCGCACCCCCGGCGTGTCCACCAAATGCCGCGCGCCGGCCGATTGCGGCTCGGAATGGTGGCGCTTCGCGACGGGGAACGTGTACCAGGCTGCGGTGGCTACCGCGATCAAGAGAGCGGCCGAAGCCGCGCCCCACAGGCCGGGCCGGCGCGGGCGGTCGCGCCAGTTCTCATCAGCGGCACTCTTCTCAAAAACCGACTTGGACTTGGTAGGATCGGGGAACATCAAGTTGTACCTCCGCGTTCCCCGTTCGCAATTCGCGCGCCGCTCAGTAGTTCGTTGAGCGCGTTGCAGATCGGCCCCGCGCCAGACCCTCCCGTGGCAGCGTTGCCACACGTCCCGCGGACGGATTGACACTCGCGATCAGCCCGGCAGCCGGAAGGCGAGCAACTCGCCCGAATACGCGCCGCCGCTGACTGCGACCACGATGTACTGCTTGCCGTTGAGCCGGTACGTCATCGGCGACCCGCTTTGCGGCGCGGGCATAAAAACTGCGCCCACCTCTTTGCCGGTGATCTTGTCGTACGCGCGCAGCATGGCGCCGCGCTCGCCCGAGGGCGTTGTGAAAAATCCACTCTCGCCGGCGATGACCAGGGTTTTGGTCACGAGCGTCCCGATAATGCCCGGGCGGCCCGTGCGAGGAAGGTTCAGGCCCTTCAGGTCGGGGTGATTGCGAATGTTGTCGGGCGTCTCGCCGTGCGCGACCTGCCAGACGATTTCGCCCTTGTCGAGATCGATGGCGCTGATCCGCCCGTAGGGCGGTTTGATTAGTGGCAGCCCGCGGACGTTCAGGACCAGGCCGCCGCCTTCGGCGGCCCGGGCCGGCGTGGAAGCAGCCGGTGAATCGGCTCCCGCCGTGGAGCCGGCGCCGCCCGACCGCCGCGCTCCTTCGGTGGCGGTCCCCTGGATGTAGTTCATGTCCGACATCCCCGGCGGAGGTGGCACGAGACCGAGCGCCGTGAGCGAACTCTGCGAATACACGAACACGCGGTGCAACTCCGGATCATACGATCCACCCGCCCAGTTGGTCCCGCCGCCCGCGGTGGCCAGCGTCAACGTAGCGATCGGGCCTTCCCGCTTGCTCACCACCGGCGGCGTGAACATCGGCCCGATCTTGTAGCGCGCTACGATCTTCTCGGCTTCGGCGCGCAGCTCCGGTGTGAAGTCGATCAGGTCGTCGATCGAAACACTCTGGCGGTCGTAGCCCGCTGGCCGCGTGGGGAACGGTTGCGTGGGCGAATACCACTCGCCCGGCACATCGCCCTTGGGCACCGGCCGCTCCTCGATCGGCCAGACCGGCTGGCCGGTCACACGGTCGAAGACATAGAGGTTGGCCTGTTTGGTCGGCTGCGCCACCGCCTTGAGCGCGCGGCCGTTCACGGTGATGTCGGCCAGAATCGGCGCGCACGGGATGTCCATGTCCCAGATGCCGTGGTGCACCAACTGGTAGTGCCACTTGCGCTGCCCGGTCATGAGGTCGACCGCTACCAAAGTCTCGCCAAACAGGCCGTTGCCCGGCCGGTGGCCTCCGTAGTAGTCGCCCGTCGGCAACTCCACCGGCAGATACGCCATGCCGAG
>JAGWQP010000453.1 GCA_028876805.1 Acidobacteriota bacterium
AAGACAACCGAAATCCGGATAACGCATTCGGCACCGCAGGCGCGGGGCGTGGACTCGGTTACTTTTCGAATACGCCTCCCGCCGGCCGCATCGGAACCTCCGGCCGGAACCAATTCTACGGACCGGGATTGTTCAACTGGGACCTGGCTGCCGCCAAAAACTTCCCCATCTGGAATGAACGCACCCGGTTGCAGTTCCGGGCCGATTTCTTCAATCTCTTCAACCACACAAATTTCGCCAACCCGGCTCATGACGAAAGCAGTGCCAATTTCGGAAAGATCACGCAAACCCTCGGCAGCGCGGTGGCGACTTCAGTGGGCACGACGGGGGGAGCCTACGGCGCCGCGCGGCAGATCCAGTTTTCGATGCGCCTGGCTTTCTAGGGAACTCCGTTGCCAGCACGAATTGGCCGGCAGGGCGACAATTTTCCGAAATAGACCGCTGAGCCTGTCGATCGTGGCCACCGTTGTTCGACTAGCTCGAGAGTCGGGTTCAGCCGCTCGCGAACAGGAGGGGTAGTCCGGCTCCCGATCAACCAGACGAAAGGAACAACGACGATGCGATTCTTGTGCTTATACAAACCGGGCAAGCCGGAGCTCCCTCCCACCCAGCAGGAGATGGACGGGATGGGGAAGCTGATTGAGGAGGCGATGAACGCCGGCTGGCTGCTTTCGACCGAAGGGTGTTTACCGAGCGCTGCCGGCGCGCGCGTCCGGCTCTCCGACGGAAAGTTCATCGTGACTGACGGACCGTTTATGGAGACCAAAGAAGTGGTGGGCGGCTTCGCCATCATCCAGGTGGCCTCGAAGCAGGAGGCGATCGAACGCACCCAGTACTTCCTCCAGGTGGCCGGCGGAGGCGAAACCGAAATTCGGCAACTCTATGAGGCGCCGGCGGCCGCCTCCCGAACCCGGTAAGTGCGCGGAAATCCCGGAGAGAGCAGGGCAGGACCCGCCTCTACTTTTCCCGGCTCAGGCCCAACGCGCGGATCCGCTTGTGCAGGTTGGTCCGTTCCATCCCCAGCGCCCGGGCGGCGCCGCTGACATTCCACTTCGATTCCTCGAGCGCGCGGAGGATGTGTTCGCGCTCGGCTGATTCGCGGGCTTCCTGAATGGTCGACTTCGGGCCGGTCTCGCGCTGCACCCGGATCTCGACCGGGATCGAATCTCGCGTGATGCGTTCGCCCGGGGTCAGGATCGCCATGCGCTCGACGACGTTGCGCAATTCGCGCGCATTGCCCGGCCAGGCGTGGTTTTCAAGCAGGGGGAAGACCGCTTCGTCCACCGTCTTCGGCTTGAAATTGTTGCGGGCGCAGAACTCTTCGAGGAAGTATTCGGCCAGTGGGCGGATATCGCGCAGGCGCTCGCGCAGCGCCGGCACGCGGATCGGCACCACGCTCAGGCGATAGTAGAGGTCCTCGCGAAATTTCTCCTGCGCAACGAGCGCGCCCAGGTCGCGGTTGGTAGCCGACAGAACCCGCACGTTTACGCGGATGATCGCTTCGCCGCCCACGCGGTGAAACTCGCCCTCCTGCAGCACCCTCAGCAGCTTCGCCTGCGAGGCGGCGTGCAGGTCGCCAACTTCGTCGAGAAAGATCGTCCCGCTATCGGCCAGTTCGAATTTGCCGCGCCGGGTGGCAGTGGCGCCGGTGAAACTCCCCTTTTCGTGCCCGAACAGTTCGGTTTCTAGCAGCTCGGTCGGAATCGCGGCACAGTTCACCTTCACAAACGGGCCGGCGGCAAACGGGCTCAAGCGATGGATCTCGGCCGCCAGCAGTTCCTTGCCGGTGCCGGACTCGCCGATCAACAGGACCCGCGCGTCGGAGCGGGCAGCCATCGACGCCTGCTCTACCGCACGCAGCCACGCCGGGCTGTCGCCGATCATCTTGGTCGAGCCGCCCACCAGCTCTCGCAGCCGCTCGTTCTCTTTCCGCAGACTCGACTGCTCGAGCGCGTTCTTCACCGCCAGCAGCACGCGCTCGCGGCTGAGCGGCTTTTCCAGAAAATCAAAAGCGCCAGCGCGCGTGGCCTCCACCGCATCCGCGATGGTGCCATGTCCGGAAATCATGATGGCCGGAGCCTGAGCGCCGTTTTGCCGCACCGCGCGCAGCAAGTCGATGCCGTTGCCGTCCGGCAGTTTCATGTCCAGCAGATAAGCGTCCGCACGCCCGGCGTCGGGATGTGCGCGAAACTCCGTTACCGTGCGGCAGACGTTGACCGCGTAGCCTTCGCGCTCGAGAATCAGCCGCAGGGAGCGGCCGATATTCTCTTCGTCATCCACGATCAGGATGCGTCTGGCCGCCATGGGCTGCGGTGGGCAGCAGCACGCGGAATCCGGCGCCGCCCAGTTCTCCTTTCACCAGCAGGATGTCCCCGCCCGAAAGCAGCGCGCTTTTGCGCGCGATCGAAAGCCCCATGCCCATGCCACGCTTCTTGAAGGAGATGGTCGGCTGGAACAGTGAGGCGCGCGCCTGCTCGCTCAGGCCCGGGCCCGAGTCGTGGACTTCGATGCCTACGTGACCGTTTTCGGCCAACGTTCGGCCCAGGATGTGGCCGCCGGCGCCGGCCGCCTCGGCTGCGTTCTCAAGAAGGTTCGTGAGGATTCCCTTGACCAGGTCGGCGTCGGCCACTACGGGCGGTGCGGTGTCCTCGAGCCGGCAATCGTATGCCACCTCGGGATGCGCCGATTTCAGAAAGGAGATGCGCTCCTCTAACAGCGAATTCACGTCGAGCGGTGCGGGGCAGAGAGGCGGTTCGGTGGCGAATTGCGAAAACGCGCCCACGCGCCGTTCCAGGGTTTCGATCTCGTCGATGACAATCTGGGCGGCTTGCTCGAGAAACGCGCGGTCTGTCGACCCGGCGCGCGCCACCATCTCTTCCACGGTGAGCCGGATCGGGGTCAGCGAATTTTTGACTTCGTGCGCGGTCTTGCGGGCCAGCGACTGCCAGCCGGCAAGTTGCCGCAGGTAGACCAGCCGCTCGGTGGTCTCGCGGAGCCGTTCAGCCATGTCGTTAAACGCCCGAATAGCGCGGCCGACCTCGTCGTCGCGACGCGCCGACACGCGAGCGGATAAATCGCCGGAAGCCAGCCGGCCGAGGCCTGCGGTCAACTGTTGAATCGGCCGGCTGATCCGGTGCGCGAAATAGATCAGCAGCGCGAGCGAGACCAGCCAGACCGAAGCGGCCACCAGCGCGTACACCACCTTGAAGCCGCGCAACAGATCGCGACCGTCGGCCCTCTCAACCAACTGGCGCGCCTCGCCAAACTGCCGTTCGAGCCGTCCCATCGCCACCTTGAGAGCGATCGAGTATACCCAGACCTCGTCTCCGCGACGTACCAGATAGTCCAGCCGGTCGCCCTCGTTTCCGGCTCGTACGAACCGCTCCTCGTCTTGGCTCTTCGAAAAAGCCTGGACGGGCTCGGGCCCGCTGCCGGGGCCGTACTTGTGGGGAGAGCGAGCGCCGGAGAGGGCCTGGCTTTTGAGCTCGTCCCGCAGGTGCTGGTAATATTCCCGCCCGGCGAGCTCCAAGGACTTCGAGAGGATGTCGAGTTCGGTGGTGGAAGAGTATTCGAGGCTGCGCTCGAGCAGCGACGTGGTCACCCACACCGTGGCCGCCAACGGTGCCAGAGTGGCCGCCAGGAAGATCAACACGAGCCTGGTGCTGAGCCGATTCACCCTTGCGCCTTGCGTCCCGTACCCAGGCGGAGATCGGCCAGACGCAGCGGGCCTGCATCCAGGGTCCAATGTGCCCGATCCGTGCGCGACTTGCGGCTGAAGATCTCGATCATCGTGGTTAGGCTGATGCCGGAATCCCCGACCACCGAGGAAAGCTCGCGAGGATCCGCCTCCCGTAGCTCCAGCCGCAGCCAGAAAGGCCGGTCTGCCGCCATTCCGAGTGCGCTGATGGCAAGATTGTCGAGACACCAAGCTTCTGCGGTGGCACTAGAAAGCCCGGAGACCGACCGGCCGTCTGTGCCCAGCGTGACCCGGAACTTCTCTTCCCATACGTCGTAGCTGAGTGTGAGGCGCTCGGCGGAGCGCCGGAACACGGTGAGGCGATCTTCGCGGAGCAGCGTAAGCTGCGAGAGAAACACCACCGTGGAGCCGTCCTGGAGGCGGTTCAGGGGCTTGCCGGTGAGGAAATGCAGTTGCGGCGCGGCCACATGCAGGTTATCGCCATCGAAGTGGACGGTGAGATTCACCGCAGCCCCCGCGCGAAACAGGGAAGCCGTAAGGCCGGCCAGCAGCCAGCTCCTGCGGCTGATCTTGATGCGCGCAGAGTGAGGAATCAATAATTCATGCCCACCATGAAAATGGGGTCAGGCCGGTGTTCCCGCACCGGAAATGCAACCGCCAGAAAAAAAGGGCCTTGGCGGAATCCGGCGCCCACGGAATGTCTCGCAATGGACGGTTGCCCGCTGTCCCACACGGCTCCCGTATCATAAAACAAGTCCAGTATGCCGTACCGATAATCGACGGAATTGGTGACGATCCGGTTTCCACCCAGGGGATCGATCTCGTACTTGTTCCATCCCCGCAACAGGGTGCTGTCGCCCGCCACGTAGCGCTCGAATAGCGGCGCGTGCCCGCTGAGGAAACCGAACTGAACCCCATCGGTCACCGTGTGTTTGCCGCGCCGGAGCGTGTAATGGAGGGTCCACTGCTGACGGAGGTAGACGAAGTCGCTCTTTAGGATTCTGGTGGCCGCGTGCAGGCTGTAGCCCGCATCCACGTCTTGCCGGGTATCGGAATCCTCCAACTGCCACTGATAGCGCACAGTGGCAAGCAGGGCATTAGCGGCCTCGGTGTTCGCGGCCGGAAACTGGTCTTCAAACCGCTCAAAGCTGGTCCCGACGCTCAGGGTCAGCGGTTTGGCAATTACGAATGAAACCACGGGCTCGAAGTTCTGCCGCGTGCGGTACACCCCCGACGTCAGATCCGCGGGCGCCCCGCCCA
>JAGWQP010000454.1 GCA_028876805.1 Acidobacteriota bacterium
AAGGAATCGGACCGCCTCAACGCGCTGGTTCTTCAGCTGCTACAAGTGACGCGCGCCGAAGGGGACTCTTCGTCCCTGCGACGCGAGCCCGTGCGTCTCGATGAGCTGGTGCAGCAACTGGTCGACGACTCGTCCATCGAGGCCTCCGCGCGCGGCTGCGAGCTTAAGTACGAGCGTCGGGAGCCGGCTACTGTGGAGGGCGATCCGGAGCTGCTGCGGCGCGCCGTCGAGAACGTCATTCGCAACGCCATCCGCTACGCGCCGCGTCAGACGGCTGTCGAAATTTCGCTGGCGCGTCAGAATGGGAAGGTCGTGGTCGACGTGCGCGACTGGGGTCCGGGCGTGCCCGAAGAGGCGCTGCCGAAGATCTTCGATCCCTTCTATCGGGTGGAGACCGACCGCGCCCGTTCGACGGGCGGCATCGGTCTCGGCCTCTCGATCGCCCGCCGCGCCATCGAATTGACGAAGGGAAAGATTCGTGCGCGAAATGCCGAGCCCGGGCTTGAAGTGGAAATCGAATTGCCCGCTGTTCGTTCGCCTCTGAATGCTTCGTAATCAGGTTCTTGGAACCCGGCGAGAGTGTCCAACCGTCACGCTCGCCTGTTTGGCCCACTCTTCCTTAGCACTTATCCTGAATGTTCGGGCAGAGGGCAGGCTTGAGGTTACTTCGCCAATTCAGAATCATAATGTAGCAATCGACGTCCAGATTTCCATTGGTTAGCCCTTGAGAATCAAATGCTCTGTCGAATTCCCGGAGTGGCCTCGGACGCGGGGGCCACAGGGTGTGTCGCTATGACACAATGACGAGTGATGAGACGACTGGCCTCTGCCGGGGCGTTGCTGGCGGCCCTGCTGCCGGCTTGTTTGAGAGCGCAAGAACCGGCCGGAGTGGCGCCCAAGGCGTCGTTGGATCAGACCGCGGCCGACGAACCGGTTACCGTATTTACCCAGCATCCGCGGCTATTTTTGCGGCCCGCGCGTCTCCGTCTGCTCCGCCGCGAGCGGGAGCGCGCCTCGGTCCGTTGGCAGCGGTTCGATGGCTTTCTCGCGGCCAACGCTCCGATGCCGGAAAGTGGGTTGGCGCAAGCCCTCTATTATCAGGTTTCCGGTAATGCTGCCGTCGGCCGCCGTGCCATCGCCTGGGCCCTAGGCCCCGGGGCCGACCTCCGGCAGCTCGCGCTGGTGTTTGACTGGTGCCAGGAACTGCTCGCCGACACTGACCGCCGCGCGCTAATCGCCCGCCTCCAACAAGGCATGGCCAAAATTGTCGGCGACGAAAGCATCCCCGGCGTGCGCTCGCGCACGCTGGCCGCCGTGGCACTGTTCGACCACGTGGCGCAGGTTCCCAACCGCGAATTGGAGCGCGTGGTTCACACCTGGTGGGAAGGCAAAATGGCGCCCGCGCTGAATCAGGGCCGTGAAGTCGTTCCCCGCGAGGACGCCTACGCGCTATGGGAGCTGCTCCACGCGATTCGGGACAACACCAATCTCGATCTTCGCGAGTCCTCCAGGAAATTTTTCAAGGAATTCCCGATCGAGCACCTCATGAGCTATTACCCGGCCGTCTTTCCGGGCGAGGACAACGACTTTCGCATCGGCGCTACGACCCAACCGGGTGACCCTGACCTCGAACGCGCTGCGCTGTCACGTGCCGCCGAGCTCTCGATGGTTGCCTATGACAACAATGCCGAGGAAAACCAGTATCTCCAGGGCTGGCTCATGCACGACTCCTTCATCTTGCGCGGCGCCTTCGGCGCGCCGTATGAATTCCTATGGGCCAACCCCTATCAGCCGGGACTGGGCTATTCGCTCGTACCCTTGGTTTATCACAGCGCGGCCTTCGGCCGGCTCTACGTTCGCTCCGGCTGGGACGATTCCGCCGACTGGTTCGGCTGCTTCGACGGCACGGCCCAGTTGTTTCACGAAGGACGGAGGATCTTGATCAACCTCAAAACACCTGCGGCCCCGCTCATGCTCGATAGCGCCGTGATCGCCTGGGGCCCCGGCGCCATGAATCTTCACGTCATGCTCGACAAGGAACAGGAGGCAGTCATTCTAGCCGGATTGGCGCCCAGACGCGTATACCAGGTGGAGATCGACGATGAGGAGGTGTTCGAAGAGACATCCGACCCCGGAGGCCTCTTGGTGCTGGACGTGCCGCATGACAAGCAAGTCGGCGTACGCGTCCGCCAAGCCCCGGCTTCTGAGCCCCGTTAGTAAGCCCAACGCCACAAGCTCGCGCCGACAGTATAGCCCGCGCCTACCGCCGCAAAGACCACCAAGTCACCCCGCCGCAGCCGGCCTTGCTGGATCGCGTCTCGGGTAGCCAGTGGAATGGTCGCGGCCACCGTGTTCCCGTAACGGTCGATATTGATCAAAACCCGTTCTTCGAGGCCTAGCCGCTCCGCGGCCGCCGTGATGATGCGGCCATTGGCCTGGTGCGGGATCAAAATCGCCACATCCTGGCTCCTCAGCCCATTCCGCTCGAGCAGGTCGTGGCA
>JAGWQP010000455.1 GCA_028876805.1 Acidobacteriota bacterium
CCTTCCGCCGTCGGTGACTCTAACGGTGGCCTATGACCGTTCGCAATCGATTCGCGCCTCGGTGAATGACGTTAAATCCACGCTGTTTCTTGCCATCGCGCTGGTGGTCCTGGTGATTTTTCTCTTCCTGCGCAACCTTTCGGCCACCATGATTCCCGCCATGGCGCTGCCCTTCTCCATCGTGGGCACCTTCTCGGTGATGTACCTGCTGGACTTCAGCCTCAACAACATCTCCATGATGGCGCTGATACTTTGTGTCGGCTTCGTGGTGGACGATGCCATCGTGATGCTGGAGAATATCGTCCGCCATCTGGAAATGGGCAAGCCACGAATGACAGCGGCCCTCGAAGGAGCACAGGAAATCGGTTTCACCATTCTTTCCATGACCCTTTCGCTGACCGCTGTGTTCATTCCCGTGCTGTTCATGGGCGGCGTGATGGGCAGGCTATTCCATGAATTCGCGGTCACGATTATGGTAGCGATTCTGATCTCCGGCTTGGTCTCACTCTCGCTCACGCCGATGCTGTGCAGCCGCTTCCTAAGGCCATCCCAGGAGCATCTCAGTCGATTCCGGCGCGCTTCGGAGGGCGCCTTCGAGGCTATGCGGTCGGGCTATGCGTGGACGCTCGAAAGCGTTCTGCGCCATCGTTTTCTGACGATGACCGTCGCCGCCGGTACCGTGGTCGCCAGCGCGTACTTGTTCAGCCTGGTACCAAAAGGCTTCATTCCTAGCCAGGATGTCGGTCGGCTCGACGGCTCCCTAGAGGGCCCGCAAGGCATTTCTTTCGACGATATGGCGCGCGCGGTTGCGCAAGCTGAGAGCATCGCCGAAGCCGACCCGGCCATCGCCAGCGTGGGAAGCCAGGTGGGCGGCTACTATGGCACTACCACGAACAGCGGCCAATTAAACCTCCGCCTCAAGCCGCGATCGGAAAGAAACGACACTCCGGAGCAGATCATTCAGCGGCTGCGGCCGCAGTTCGATAGCATTCCCGGTATTAAAGTATACCTGTCGAACCGGCCCTTGATTACCATCGGGGGCATGCAAAGCCGGAGCAACTTCCAATACACGCTGCAAGCGCCTGATATCGGGGAGCTATATCGGGTGGCCCCTGAGTTCGAGCGGTTGGTGCGCACTTTGCCCGAGTTGACTGACGTCAACAGCGATTTACAGAACCACAATCCGACGGTCATGCTCGCCATCGATCGCGATCGGGCTTCTGCCCACGGGCTTACAGCAGCGGAGATCGAGAGCACTCTGTACAGCGCGTATGGCACGCGACAGGCCTCCACCATCTTTACACCCGTCGATGATTATCAGGTCATTCTCGAAGTGCTGCCTAGGTACCAACGCGATCCGACGGCACTGGGCGGATTGCATGTCCGCTCCGCCTCGGGTAGATTGGTGGCGATTAGCCAAGCTGCCACTCTGCGGCTGGGCAGCGGCCCC
Organism: Acidobacteriota bacterium; assembly: GCA_028876805.1. Lineage (GTDB taxonomy): Bacteria > Acidobacteriota > Terriglobia > Bryobacterales > Bryobacteraceae > PSRJ01. The sequence goes on from JAGWQP010000455.1 coordinate 1,451, forward strand.
CTATCCGTTTCTCACCTGGGCCAAGCCCCCGCAGTGACCATCTCGTTCAACACCAAGCCAGGTGTCGCCTTGGGCGACGCGGTAGACCACCTTGCCCAGCTCGCGCGCGAAAATCTTCCGGCCGACATCACGACCTCGTTTCAAGGGACGGCTGCCGCGTTCCAGCAGTCCTTGAAAGGCATGGGCGTGTTGTTCGCGATGGCGGTCCTAGTGATCTACCTGGTGCTGGGGATTTTGTACGAGAGCTTTATTCATCCGCTCACAATCCTTTCCGGGCTCCCCTCGGCAGGCCTCGGCGCGCTGGCAACTTTGTTGCTGTTTCACGACGAGCTGAATCTCTACTCGTTTGTCGGCATTATCATGCTCATCGGCATCGTGAAAAAGAATGCGATCATGATGATTGACTTCGCACTCGAGACGCAGCGCGAGCACGGTACGGGTCCTGGAGAGGCCATCCATGACGCCTGCCTGGTCCGGTTCCGCCCCATCATGATGACCACAATGGCTGCCCTCATGGGCACGCTACCCATCGCCCTGGGCTTGGGAGCGGGCGGTGAAGCGCGGCGTCCCCTGGGAGTGGCAGTGGTCGGCGGCCTGGTCGTCTCGCAATTGCTAACCCTGTACATCACACCTGTGTTCTACGTCTATATGGAGCGCTTTCAAGGGCTTACGGCAAGACTCCGGCGACTGAAACGATCCGGACAGCGGCCAGACGAATACCGAGCAGAAATCACGTCGCGGTCTCGATAGAACAATCCTGTTGTCGAGTGGCGGTTGGATCAGCCGAACTCCTGAAATGGCGCGGAGGGCCGGATCGCACCTGAGACGACTGCCAGGATTACCATACGTGCAGTGCGCTGGTGTTTTATCGGGTCGCTTCCTCGTCAGCTTGCTGAAGTGCGCGGTAGCCGCACGACGTGAAGGTCAGTCTTTAGCGTGCCGGGCAAGGCCGCCACCGTTGGAGTATACTCAACTCCCAGACCACAACGGAAGTTTCGAAAAGGAGGCAAACATGGCGAACCGTTTGATGCTCGTCACTTCAGCCTTGACGGTGATTTCGGCGGTGGTGCTCTCCTCGGCGAGCAGTCCGCAAGAGCCGAAAGCTCTGATCGGCAACGCCACCAAAGCACTGAACTGCGAGAACCTGAGGACGATCGAATTTTCCGGGTCGGGTGCGGATTTTGTACTGGGGCAGGCTCCCAATCCCAGTTCCCCCTGGCCGAGGTTTATCGACAAAACCTATACTCGGGTGATCAATTTCGAACTACCGTCTTCGCGGATGCAAAGGATCCGGACGCAGGGGGAAAATCCGCCGCGCGGAGGCGGGCTGCAGCCCGTCGTCGGCGAACGCACCGAGACACAAGTGATCGCGCCAGGTTCGCCGCAAGCCTCAGCTTTACGGGACGATCTCATGATGAGCCTGCCGTACGGCTTTCTGCGATCCGCTGCCCTCGCAAATGACGCAACTGTGAAATCGCAAAAGGTGGGCGGTAAGAATTATACGGTTTTGACCTTCACGGCATCCAACCGCGCACCAGCGAGTGGCTACTTCAACGAACAGAACATGCTCGAGCGGGTGGAGACGAAGATCGACAATCCTGTGCTCGGCGACATTCCGTACGAAACCACCTTCATGGACTACAAGGATTTCAATGGCGTGAAATTCCCGACGCATGTGGTACAAAAGCAAGGCGGCTACCCGGTATTGGACCTAACCATAACGGACGTGAAGCCGAACGCCCCAGCCAACATCGAGAACCCACCCGCCAACGCCGGACCTGCCGGTAGCGCGGGCACGCAGACAGCTACGTCAGAGAAATTGGGCGATGGCATGTATCTCATCCTGGGTAACTACGCCGCCATCGTGGCGGATTTTCAGGACTATATTGTCGTCGTGGAGGGCGGGCTGAACGATCAGCGCAGCGCCGCCGTGATCACGGAGGCAAAACGACTGGTTCCGAACAAGCCGATCAAGTACGTCGTGAATACCCATCACCACTTCGACCATTCTGGCGGGCTCCGTGCGTACGTGGCAGAAGGCGCGACGGTGATCACGCAGCAGATCAACAAGCCGTACTACGAAAACATTTGGGCCAACCCCCATATGCTCAATCCCGACAGGCTGGCGCGGAATCCGAAGAAGCCGACTTTCAAAACAGTGAACGAGAAGTTGGTGTTGACGGATGGGACTCATGTGATTGAGCTGTACCATTTGCAGAACTTCGACCACAATGACGGCATGTTAATCGCGTACCTGCCCAAAGAGAAGGTGCTTGTGGAAGCGGACGGATTCAATCCCCCCGTGCCCCCCGCAACGCAGCCGCCCGCGACGATGAGCCCGTACACGGCGAGCTTGGCAGCCAACCTTGAACGGCTGAAGCTGGACGTAGAACGCATTGTCCCGATTCACTATCCAGCGGACAACCGGAAGGTCCTGTTCGCTGAATTAAAGATGGCGGTTCGGTGAGGAGGCTTCATCGGCGCTTACCGGTCGCGGTCTGTGATTGACCTGAAAAAAATCTTATGCGTTTCCGTCTGACGATAACGGTCTCGCGAGGGAGGTTGACGTTCCGCTTGGTACCGCCTTATTGAACGCTCTACGCGATGATCTCGGGTTGACGGCGGCACCCTACGGCTGCGGCCAAGCCTCCTGCGGCGCCTGTTACGTCTTTAGCAGACGGGCGCGTGGTTCCCTCTTGCATAGTGACCGTCGAACAACGGCACCACGGTGAGTGGAGTCACAACCACATCGTGGCGCGATTATCGCATCGCGACCTTTCGCGACGCGCCTCGCAAGATCGATGTGATCTTTACTGGCCAGGGAAATGCACTTTCCACAGGGACCGGCAAACCCGGTTCGGTTCCGCCGCCGCGCTTGCCAACGCAGTGGATGATGCCTGTGGCGTTCGAGTTCGGCGGCTGCCTTTGACGCCAGTAAACCTGGACGCCGCGCGTTAGCGCCGGCTCTCAATGTCTCCCCAGGTGCGGGCGGTCCTTTTCGTTTTCGTTGCAGAAGTTCTCCAGAACGTCGCTGTCTGGAACCAGGAGCTCAGTGACCTTCACCGTGATCGGCCGGAGGTACATTTTGGCGTCGTCAACGGTCACCTGGAGGTCCATATGGCCAAAATCGCGGCGGTGAAAGCGCTCCTGAACCCGCAGTGCTTCGCTCCGGGGATGTCCGAAGCCGTCCAAGCGGCCCTTGTCATTGAATCCCGCGGTGTCTACGACCAACGTATCACCTTCCCAATGCCCAACCGAATAACCCATCCACGCCGGCTGAGGATCGGCGGGAAGCTTACGCCCATCTGTGTATATCTGGCGGTGCGTGTTATCCACCTCGTAAAAGATCACGATCAAACCGTGCGTTTGAATGATCTTAAAGGGAGCATAAGTGAGAAGATCCGCGCCTGGGATGCTGAGCGGCAGACAGCTGGAGACCGGAGTAATACCGCCTGCGCCCACGTTCTTTTGAAACAATTCGGCGGCTTCCGGCCGGATGGGCGCTTCGGTGGTTTTGTAGTCCGCCAGGATGTTCCAGAAATACTTGGAGAAGGTACTGGGGTCGTCTCCCGGGACGGCGTATGGCCTAAAGATGTCACCGAACAAGCGTGCGGTTTCCTCGGGAGGTGCGGGCTCGGTCTGCCAGACTCCGGAAAGGTCGGGCTTGCCGAAGGCGCGCGGCACTTTTGCGGAGAGGTTGGCTTTGCCGTCCGGCGCCCGGGGAGTCCCTGGAGATGGATAATTCAACCACTGGGCGCGGGCACTCAGCAACGCTCCAACAAACAGGATTCCGATTCGTTTCTTTTGACCGCTCATCTCCCCTCTCCTTTCCACCGGTCTGAAACTTTAGTCATCTTATTTCGGATGTGCCACGAATGCCAGGGGGCACGACTTTGGGCGGCCAGCCGATGTCCCTGTCCAAAACCCCGGCCGCCTGTCGCACCCCCATCGCCGACTTGCTCCGGTTCCGTTAGAATGGATATCCCGATTGCAACGCTTGCGGAGGCTTCTATGAAACGGATTCTGACGTCGTCAGTCGCTCTGGCAGCGCTGGCCGCGGCGCCTGCGTTCTCTCAGCGCAAGGCCACCATCGAACATGTGCCCAGCATCGAGTTTTCGTCTGTGCCGAACTTCTTAAAACCGCCGCCTGGGGAATACCTCGGCGAATCGGTAGCGGTCGCGACCAACTCCAAGGGCCACATCTTTGTCTACCACCGAAGCGCCCATACACGGCTGTTTGAATTCGATAAGGCCGGCAATTTCGTCAAGGAGATTGGCAGCGGCTATTACGGCTTCGAGTTTGCTCATTCGGTCCGCGTCGATAAGGACGACAACATCTGGACCGTCGACGAGGGCACCAACATGGTCACCAAGTTTAGCCCCGAGGGAAAGGTGCTGATGGTGCTCGGCCGCCGGCCGCCGGCTGTCCAGGGAGCGCAGCCTTTCCCCGCCGGCCCGAACGCTCCGGCGCAAAAGTATGTCTTCTGCCGGCCGACCGACGTCGGCTGGGATCCGCAGGGCAACATCTTCGTTTCCGACGGGTACTGCAACAACCGCGTTGTGAAATACGACAAAAGCGGCCGCTTTCTGGCGCAAGCGGGTAGTGAAAAGGCAGGCAAGGCTTTGGGAGAATTCAATCTGCCGCACGGCCTGCAGGTCGACGGACAGGGGAATGTGTGGGTCGCTGACCGCTCCAACTTCCGCTACCAGGTGCTCGACAACAACCTAAAACCGCTGCGGGAGATTACCAACCTCGGCGTCGGCTGGACGGTCTGCATTTCCTCAGGCCCCCACCAGTACGCCTTCCTGTCGAACTCAAACCCGAACGGGAACATGCCGGGAACTTGGGACATCACCGGGGAAATATACAAGGCGGAACTCGACGGGACCGTGCTAGGCAGATTCGGCCACCCCGGAAAACTGGCTCCCGGATTTCAGGTGGTGCACATGATGGATTGCCGCAATCCGAATGAGATCATCACGGGCGAAATCGAGTCGTGGCGCGTGCAGAAACTGATTCTCCACCCCACAACGGCCGCGGCCGGGGCCGCACAGTGAAGCAGTTCAGAACCAGGAGGACACAGATGAAGCGCCTCATACAAGCTCTGCTGACGGCGTCAATGATTACCCTTGTTCCCGCAACCGCTCAGAAGGAAGCACCGGAAATTCGCTTCGATTCCGTCCCCGAAGCGTTGAAGCTTCCCGCCGGGCTCTATCTCGGCGAGGTGGGCGGTGTGGCGACGAATTCGCGTGGCGATGTTTTTGTCTACACGCGGACCGGCCATCCCACCATCACGATCGGCACAGCGCGTCCCTTCGCGCACGACGGCTCGCGACTGTTCGAGTTCGACCGCAACGGCAAGTTCGTCCGCGAGATCGGCAAGGACAGTTACGGCTTCATGTTCGCCGCCCAGGTCCGCGTCGATCCGAGTGACAACATCTGGGTGGTTGATCAGATGACCAACATGGTCATGAAGTTCGATCCGCAAGGCCGCGTAGCTATGCTGCTCGGGCGCAAGGCGGAGGCGGTCAACGTTCCCGCACGCCCGGCAGGAGGGGACGGCGCCGGGCAGCCGACGGACCTGTTCAACCGGCCGACTGACGTCGCCTGGGACGCCGCTGGCGACATCTTCGTTGCTGACGGCCTGGGCAATGCGCGTATAGCGAAGTTCGACAAAGAAGGCAAATTCGCCAAGTCGTGGGGCAAGAAGGGAACCGCGCCCGGAGAGTTCGCCAATGTCCGCAGCATAGCGGTAGACGCGCAAGGCAACGTGTACGCAGCCGACGGTGGAAACAAGCGCATCCAGGTCTTCGACAATGACGGCAACTTCAAGACAGCCTTCGCCGACGTTGGAAATGCGCAGGCACTCTGCATGACCAAGGGGACGAATCAGTTCCTGTACGTTTCAAATTCCAATCCACCAACCGACATCGACCGGGACGGCGAGATCTACCGAATGCGCCTGGACGGAACGATCACCGGCAAGTTCGGCAAGGCGGGCAAGTTGCTGAAGGAGTTCGGAACGGTCAATGCCATCGACTGCAGCAGCGAGAATACGCTCTACGTTGGAGAGATCGGCAATCTGCGGGTACAGAAGCTGATCCTGCATTAAGAGGCGCCACACAGGAGAACAAGATGCGAAATCGAAGGGAGTTCTTCCAGGGGCTGGCAGGGGGCGCCGCTGGAGTCTTGATTGGAGGCGGCGCCTTCACAGATGCCGCGGCGCAAACTGCGCAGTCCGGCGCGCCGGTGGCGCGGCGGGAGGTGCGCGTGGGTACGAGGCGCGTAAAGGTGGTGGACGTCCACGCGCACGCCAACTTCGCCGAGGTCGCGGATGTGATAAAGGACGGGCCGCTGGCACGATTCGCGCGCGCCGGCGGACGGCCCCTCGGGCGGGACCGCATCCAAGAGATGGACAAGCGTGGCATCGACGTGCAGGCCGTCGACGTCAACACATTTTGGTGGTACCAAGCGGACCGCGATCTGGCCACAAAGATCGTCGAGACACACGATGCGGGGCTGTCGAAATGGTGCGCAACGCACCCCGACCGCTTTGTGGCATTGACTTCGCCGGCCCTGCAGTTTCCATCTTTGGCCGCCGAACAGCTCGAACACGCCGTGAAGCAGTTGGGGATGCGCGGAGCGGCAGTGGGAGGGCACGTCAGCGGCGAGCCCTTGTCGATGCCGAAATACGATCCCTTCTGGGCCAAGGCGCAGGAACTGGGCGTGCTGGTATTTATGCATCCCAATAATGCGGAGAACATCGCCAAGCCCGATGCGCTTCAGGGCGCCGGCGATCTGGGGAACGTCATCGGGAATCCGCTGGAGACGACACTTTTCCTGGCGCACCTTATTTTCGATGGGACGCTCGACCGCTTCCCCGGCTTAAAGATTTGCGCGGCGCACGCCGGCGGCTATCTGCCCTCCTATCTGGGACGCACGGAGGTGGCTTGCGACGTGCGGCAGAACGCAAAGTGCGTGAATAAGAAGAAGCCTCATGAATATCTTCGAGACCAGATCCTGGCCGATTCGATGATTTTTTCGCGGGAGGGCATACGTCACCTCGTCGCGGAGATGGGGCCGAGCCAGGTGGTCTACGGAACAGACATGCCGTTCGTGTGGCCGGACACCGTGGACGCAATCCTTGAGGCGGAGATTCCCGACGCGCAGAAGGAAGCGATACTGGGCGGAAACCTGGTCAAATTGCTACGCCTGTAAACCCGTCCGAGAGTTAGGGCTTGGGGCGCGCAAGCGATTACAACTGGATTGAGGCGGGGAAGGGAACCGGTGCGCCTGATTCCGGAAGCGTGTTCAGCTCACCTCGGCCGAGAACGTCCGCGAAACCCACCAAGCAACCTCGCGTCGAGCTCACCTTACCGGCGGCGCGTAGGGCAGTTGCTGCGCAAAAAGCCAGCAGAGGAAGAATACCACCGGAAGGAGAACCATAAGGTAGAGTATGGTGTAGCCAACGAAGTCCCGAGGCCGAATCTTCAGGATGCCCACCAGCGGTAGCATCCAGAACGGATTCACCAGATTGGGAAGTGCCTCGGAGGCATTGTAGATCTGCACCACCCATCCTAGATGCACCTGATTGACGACGGCGGCCTGGAGAACATAGGGCGCCTCTACGATCCACTTGCTGCCGCCCGAGGGAATGAAGAGCCCAAGCACCGCTGAATAAAGAGCGACGAGCAGCGGATAGGTGGTATGCGTACTCACGCCGGCAAAGAAACGCGCCATCTTTTCTGAGAGGCCAGTTCCCACGATCATGCCGAAGATCACCGCATAGAAGGGGAACTGGAGCAGCACACCGCCTGTGGCGGGGATGCACTCCGCCACCACGCGCACGAAATTGCGCGGGCGCCAATGCAGCAGCAGTCCGGCCGTAAGGAAGATCAAGTTGTACGTATTCAGGTCGAGAGCGGCGGCCGCTCCCTGCGGCGAGGTGACAAACAAGTTCACCAGATAGCTGCCCAGCAAGACAACCAGGATCACGGTGAGAATGGGGCTATACTCCAGCCACTCGCCGGGACGGGTCGGAGCGGCCTGTTCCTCACTCGGGCGCTTGAAGGTGACTCCAAACGATTCTGCGGTCCGGACGTGTTCGGTCGGAGGCGCGGCCAGATACGCCGTCGAGACGGCGACCACGATGATGACGGCTGCCATGGCCATGCTCTGCCATAGAAAGATCGTCTGCGTGAGCGGGATCATGCCGCCCGCTTTAAGCAGGGCCGGAGGAATGGATGACCTAGTCGCCATCAGCATGGCCGCGGAGGACGACAGGCCCAGCGCCCAGACGGCGCCGTTGCCGAGATAGGCCGCAGCCGCCGCCGCGCGATAGTCGAAACCTTTCAGCCGCTGCGCAATCTGGCGGACCAGAAGACCGCTGAAGATCAGGCTCATTCCCCAGGAGATAAGCGAGGTTAGCAGGGCGAACAACGCCACGCAGGTGAGCGCGCCGCGCGGTGTTTTCGGGATCCGGGCCAGACCGCGGATCACGCGGCCGATCGCCGGCGTCGAGGCTACCACATATCCGCCGATGATGATGAACACCATTTGCATGGTGAAGGGAACCAGCGACCAGAAGCCCTTGCCTCCCTCGATCGCTACGTTGAGAGGGCGCTCCCCCGTGGCAACGGCGAGCAGAAAGACGACCACGATTCCGAGGAACGCAAAAACCAGCGGATCGGGGAACCAGCGTTCGCTCCAAGCCGCTAGTGCCACCCCGAGCCGCGCCACGCCTGTTTCCGAGGGTTTAGCTGATGCGGGCATGTTTCCGTCATTAGACCATGACTCTAACTGGGCGCGCGACCTTGGCATTTCGCGGTACTCTGATCGCCAGGAGGAACGATGACGATGAAGGCTGCGTGCATTCTCCGGGTCTCCAGGTGGCTCCGGCCAGCAGCACTAATCCCGTTAGGTACACTCGTCGGAGGCGCCGGACTGGCCCAAACATCGGGCAAGCTTGCGCTCTATGCCGCCGTAGGCGCTGAACTTAGGCACTATGATGTCGACGTGAGCAATGCCACTCTCGCCCAGCGCGACTCGGTCACTCTCCCAGACAGTGTGCAGTATGCGTGGCCTCATCCCTCACGGCAATACCTTTACGTCGCCTGGAGCAACGGATCTGGTCGAGATCATCATGGTGTCACCGGATTCCGCATCGATTCAACTTCAGGCGCCCTCCATCCGAACGGAAATCCAGTCCTTTTGATGGCTCGTCCAATCCACGCCAGCACGGACATTGACGGAACGCATCTGCTGGTCGCTTACAACGATCCGAGCGGAGTAACGGTTCACCAGATTGAGGATGACGGCACTGTCGGTGCTCAGGTTAAATCGCCGAACCGGCTCGAGACAGGTATCTACGCACATCAGGTGCGGGTCGATCCTTCGAATAAAACCGTGATTCTGGTGACGCGCGGCAACGGCCCCACATCCAGCAAGCCTGAAGACCCAGGCGCCCTAATGGTATTCGGCTATCAGAATGGAGTTTTGACGAATCGCGCGTCCATCGCTCCAAGAGGCGGCTTTGGGTTTCAACCACGACATCTCGATTTTCACCCATCTCACCCGTGGGTCTTCGTTTCACTGGAGCGGCAAAACAAGCTCCAGGTTTACGAGAAGCTGAACGACGGGACGCTCAGCAAGGAGCCGCTGTTTGTCAAAGACAGCCTGGCCGAGCCGCATACCGTGCGGCCTGGGCAGGCAGCAGGGACGGTGCACGTCCACCCCAACGGTCGGTTTGTGTATCAGGCGAACCGGGCCAGCGGTGCCACCGGCGAAATTCTCTCGGCCCGCGGAGAGAACAGCATCGCGGTCTACGCGATCAACCAGCAGACCGGCGAACCGACTCTGATTCAGAATATCGACACCCGGGGGATGACGCCGCGTACGTTTGCTCTCGACGACGGGGGCCGGATCCTCGTTGCGGCCAACCAGAACTCGTTCCGTCTGCGGGAGGGCGAGCGCGTGAGCACCGTGCCGGCCAACTTAGCAGTATTTCGAATCCGCGATGACGGAGAGCTCGAATTCGTTCGCAAATACGACGTTGAAACGGCGGGGACCAGGACCCTGTTCTGGATGGGGCTTGTGCCCCTGCCGTGACGAGAAGCATTTGACCTGCGACCGCGGCAAAGGCGGCTGGCGCCCGACCAAATTACTATCGGCGGTCTGAAACTTCCATCCCGTCCGTTCCCCGGAACGGAGTCTTCCCCGCCCCCGCTTACTTCAACTTGTCCGCCACCTTGGTCAACGCAGCATTGGCACACGCAGCATCCTTATCTCCACCAGGTGCGCCGCTGACGGCGACGGCACCGATGACTTGGTCGCCCACTTTGATCGGGACTCCACCCATTGCGTTGATCGTGCCGGGAACAACGGGCGCCGGAACTGGCGCGCCCGCAGGTAAATTTGCAGGTGGACCAGATGGCCGGCCAAAAGCCATCACGCTGTTGGCTTTCATCGTAGCGACCTGAACCGTAGCCATGCCCGCGCCGTCGTCGCGCAGAAAGGCTTTTTCGATGTTCGCGTGGTCGACCACCCTCACGCTTATTTTGTATCCGTCCGCTCGGCACTTGGCCATCGCTTCTTGGGCAATGGCCTGCGCCAAATCCACCGTAAGCATCTTCATGGTGGGAAGCCCTTGTGCGAAAACACCCGTTGCCGTAGCGATTGTCAATAGAGCAAGTCGGTTGAGTGACATGGATCAGATATTATTCGAGCCCCGATCCTGAGTCAACCCCGGCAGACACAGAAAACCGCCTTCCCGTATCATTCGTTCAGGCCAGACAACGCCCGCCATCGACCAGGAGGATGGAACCGGTGACAAATGTCAAGGTGGTGATCGCAGCGACGACGGCATTCGCCACTTCCTCGGGCGTTGCCAGTCGACCGAGCGGCGTGCGGGCCGCCTGTTCGTGGTGCCAGGCCGGTTCCATCGATTTCACAAATTCAGTATCCACCAGCGCGGGCGAGACCGAGATAACCCGGATCCCCGGCGCCAGTGCGCGCGCCAACGATTTCGTCATGTTGTCGAGAGCGGCTTTTGAAGCGCAATAAATCACGTTGCTGCCCATCGCGAGGGTGCCGGCAGCCGAGGAAAGGTTGACCACCACGCCGCCGCCCGGCAGCGGGCTTCCCTCCAACATGTGCCGGAACGCGCGCACCGAGGCAAACGCACCGCGCACATTCGTCGCCAGAATGTTATCGATCAACTCATCGTCGAGCGCTTCCAGGTCAGCGTGCCGCACAAAGCGGGTGACTCCGGCGCAGTTCACCAAAACGTCACAACGCCCGTAATCATTGCCGATCTCGGCGGCGAGCGCCGTCATCTGAGCGCTCTGGGTTACAGGCGCCGGCCGCGCCGAGTGGCCTTGACCGGCAAGCGAGCTCGCAAGTTGGTGCGCGGCCCCCGCCGAGCGGTGGTATCCCACGACCACGCACATACCGGCATCCGCCAGCTTCCGACAGATACTGGAACCGAGTCCTCCAGCGCCGCCCGTTACCACCGCGACGGCCCGTTGCTCGATGCCTGCCATGGCCTAGGCCTCGTGCACGCCGTACCGCCGCACTCGCAAATCCGCCTGTTCCTTGTGAGCCGCGAAATTCTCAATGGCGCACAAGCGCGAGCAGTACTCGCCGATCCGCGAGGAGGCTTCGTCCGTCAAGACTCGCTGATAGGTGCAGGTCTTGATGAACTTGCCAACCCACAGCCCACCCGTGTAGCGCGCTGCTTTCATGGTGGGTAACGTGTGGTTGGTGCCGATCACTTTGTCGCCGTAGGCGACGTTCGTGCGAGCGCCAAGAAACAGAGCGCCGTAATTAGTCAGGCGGCTTAAGAAATATTCCGGATCGCGAGTCAACACCTGCACGTGCTCGGAAGCGATCCGGTTTGCCTCACCCACCATTTCCTCCAAGTTATCGCAGAGGATGATCTCGCCATGGTTTTGCCAGGCTTCGCGGGCAATGGCGGCCGTCGGCAACCAGGAAAGCAGTTTGTCAATCGCGACGGGGGTCTTCTCGGCGAGCGTGGATGAATTGGTGAGCAGCACGGCGGGACTGGAAGGGCCATGCTCGGCTTGCCCGATCAGATCGACGGCCGCCATCTCCGGGTCGCACGATTCGTCGGCGATGATGAGAGTCTCGGTTGGGCCGGCCAGCAGGTCGATGCCCACCCGGCCGAATAACTGGCGTTTGGCCTCGGCCACATAGGAATTGCCCGGCCCGACTAACATGTCGACCGGCTGGATGGTCTCGGTCCCGAGGGCCATCGCGGCCACCGCCTGGACTCCTCCGATGGCGTAGATCTCATCCGCCCCACCCAAGTGCATCGCAGCCACGATCGCAGGATGCGGCGCCCCTTCGAAAGGCGGCGCGGCGGCGATGATCCGCTGCACCCCCGCAGCTTTTGCCGTCACCACGCTCATGTGCGCCGAGGCAACCATAGGATATCGTCCGCCCGGGACGTAACAGCCCACGCTGTTTACCGGTATGTTCTTGTGCCCCAGGACGACGCCCGGGAGCGTTTCGACTTCCACATCCCTGAGTGCGTCCCGCTGCACCAACGCGAAATTGCGAATCTGCGCCTGAGCGAATCGGATGTCGGCGAGGACCTGGCCGGGTAATGTGCCTAAACAGTCATCGATTTGGCTCTCGGAGAGCCGAAACGAAGGCGGCGACCAGTTGTCAAATTTCTCTGAGTAACGCCGCATAGCGGTCTCGCCATGTGTGGCGATATCGTCCAGGATCGCCTCAACCGCCTGGCGGACCTGCAGGCGGTTTGCGGCTTTAGCCGCGGCGGACTGGCCCCCCTTCAAATGACGAACCATCCGAACCGTTCTCCCGAGTCAGGACTTCACACCGGGCCGATTGCACCGGC
>JAGWQP010000456.1 GCA_028876805.1 Acidobacteriota bacterium
CGCGCAACAATACGCATTTCCATTCGCTGAACCTTCCGCATGCTCGTACGCAGCGGCGGGTTCTAGCCGCAAATGCGTCAACAAACTGTCAATCCGCCTGGCGGCTGGCTGCGGAAGACACGTAGCAAACTGCCGGCCCGGCCGTGAGCCGGGCCGGCGATCGATCGGGTATTATTCCGGCTTGAAGCAGTAAGCGGCGAGCTTGTTGCCGTCGAGATCACGGACATAGGCCGCATAGGCGCTTGGATGCCAGCTACGCGGCCCGACCGGGCCTTCATCCTTACCGCCGGCTGCAAGAGCGGCCTTGTGGAATTCTGCAACCGCCGCACGGCTCGGCGCAACGAAGCTGATCGTGCCGCCATTGGCGAAAGTCGCCGGTTGTCCGTTGGCCGGCTTCAGCACGAAGAATTCCGGCGCCGACTCGCCCCAGATCGAGCCGTTCTCTCCCAGATCGTTCAGCCGTTTGTAGCCGAGCGTGCCCAGAACGCGGTCATAATAGCTGCGTGCCCTCGCAAGGTCGTTCGTTCCCACCGTGACGTGCGTGAAAATGGCCACCGGATCCTCCTTCAAGATATTGGTTCACGAAGTTTTTTGAAACCCAGGCGCCCTCTAAAACGCGCCGGTGGCAGATTACCGGTTTCGCAGAAGAGGGTAAACGGCGTATTCCGTGATGGCCCAGACAGGCCGGCTTTAGACTCTCAGTCCGCTGGCGACCCATCGAGTTTTATCCGGTATTAACTTCGAATTTTTCTCACTTAACCACCAATTCTCCGGCAATTTTAAGTTTTAGGATTTAAGATCCCCTTCCGACGCAAGAAGCCGGATTAAGTCCGGCAAACGCACTCCGGATGGAAATAAGGATGCGATTACCGATGCCGCTATGGACGAGCTGTCTCGGGCGGGATTGTCTCGTGCTCGAACTCGGTCAGCGGTGGAAGCCCGGCGGCTCGGTGAATCTCGCACAACACGGTCCGTGTCGGAATGGCGTAAGTGGCGAGTGCGCCGGCCGACGCGCATGGTCGGTGTTAGGGCTGGAACGCAAAGCCGACAGTGTCATCTCGAACGCCCGCGATACGATCGGGTGAACTATGGAGAAAATTATGTTGTCCGATTTCGAAGTCCTGCGCGCCGCCGACCAGATGATGCACGAATTCGGCGAGCACGCCGAGCTCCAAGCAGCCAAATACGCTGACCTGATGCTCGGACACAGCAACCGGGCCGGGCTCTTGGTCTGGGCCCGCATCTGGCGCACGATCGCAGAGAAGCGCCCGGCGCAGACCGGGTTACCACATTGACGATAGGTTCCCCAGGAAATCCATCATCGCGGCGCTTACTTCTGCGGAACGCTCCTGTTGGGTCCAGTGGCCACAAACCGGCAGTATGATCGTGCGGCGAAGGTGCGGGACGAATTTCGACAGATTGGGAATCAGCTGGTCCATGCCGGGGAACTTCACCACGGGATCGCGGTCGCCGGCGATGTAGAGCGCGGGCACGGTTACCCGCGCTCCGGCAAAGGGGGCGAGGAGTTCCCAGTTCCGATCAATATTGCGGTAATAGTTGAGGCCGCCGCGAAATCCGGTGCGGGCGAATTCATCGGCGTAGAAATCGACATCGGCCTCGGTTAGCCAGGAAGGCAGGGTCACGGGGTTCACAAATTGGGTGCTCCACCGCGCGAGTAAGCCGCCTTGACGCGGCACCATGAGGGCGGCGGCCTCGCGGTGCGGCATATCCCCAGAGATCGAGAAGAGGCTGGCGCGGATGAACCCCCGGATATCGTGCTCGAATTCGGCCTCGGCTACACCAGGGGTCTGGAAATAGAGCTGATAGAAGACTGCGCCGTCGGTCTGCGGCATGGCGGTGGTTGGGCGGACAGCACTGCGTGGCCGGAACGGCACACTGAGGCCAATCACCGCCGGGAAGCGGTCTGGGCGCAGCAGCGCTGCATGCCAGGCCACGGGCGCACCCCAATCGTGGCCGGCGATGACCGCCTGCTCGGCACCCAACGCGTCGAGAACGCCGACCATGTCGCCGACCAAATGGAACAGCGTGTATTGGTCGATCGCCTCAGGGCGATCGGTCCCGCCGTAGCCTCGCATGTCGGGTGCTACGGCATGGAACCCAGCCTCGGCGAGCGCCGGTAGCTGGTGTCGCCAGGAATACCAGGATTCGGGAAAACCATGGCACAGCAGCACCAAAGGACCCGTCCCCTGCTCGGCCAAGTGAATGCGGATGCCATTCGCCTCGACGGTACGGTGGCTGATCTGGGTCATTCGCGATCTCCTTCCCCGCAGATGACTTGGATCGTATCCTCATCGACTGGCGATCACCAAAGTAAAGGAATCACCATGGCCAGGCTGCAGCCGATCACCGGCAAGGAACAGGTTCCGGCAAAGGACCACGCCATCGTCGACGCGATCGGCCAGAGCCGCGGCGCCATACAGGGGCCGTTCACGATGTTTCTCCACTGTCCGGAACTGGCCGGCCGTGTCGCTCATCTTGGCGCGTTTGTACGCTTCGAGGGCTCTCTCGACATGCGGGCTCGGGTGCTCGTCGCGATGACCGTCGCGCGCGAGTTCGAAGCGGTCTACGTCTGGGGTGCTCAGACCGGCGGGGCGCGTCGCCTGGGCGTTCCGGAGGCGACGATTACGGCGATCCGCGAGAACCACTCTCGCGGCATCCCGCCGGAAGACGCCGAAATCGTCGACTTCACGCGGCAGCTCCTCCGCAAACACCGGGCCGACGAGGCGATGGCCGGCTCACTGCGGAGCCGGTTCGGCGATCAGGGGTTCATCGAGCTGACCGGCGCCATCGGCTATTACAGCATGCTGGCGATGACTGTGAACGCGTGCGAACTCGAAGCGGCTCCGAACGCCGAAGTGTTGCTGATCTGAACCCGGCCGGGGTGAGCGCCGCAACTGCCGCGGCGCCCCTCGGCTCAGCGCGGACCGTATCCGTCGCCGCGATCGTAGGGCGGGGTGCTGCTGCCATACCCCTCATGGTAGGCCCGCTCGCGCTCGCGGGCGTGCTTGGTGGCCTCGTGATGGCCGATGATGCAGCCCGCGCCTGCTCCGAGCAGCCCGTGGTGACCGGCAAAGTGCCCTGCAACGCCGCCGACCACGGCCCCCTTCAAGCAGCCCTTGGCCGGTGCAGGAGTGGAACTCA
>JAGWQP010000457.1 GCA_028876805.1 Acidobacteriota bacterium
CCCGAGTGAACTAGAGCAGTTTTGTGTTCCCAGATTCCATATTTTAAGATTCAGCACTCCTGTTAATCATTCAAGCCTAGCGCCTGGTGGCGATGGAGTCAATGGATTTTTGCTCGCGGATTTTGCTCGACTAACAGGCCCTCGCAAGGTGAAATCATGTCGAGCTCCAAGGTTAAATTTTCTCCATCTCGCCCGATCCGTTCTGGCTGAATACCACCGCACCTGACCGCCAAGCACCACGCTGCTGCCGGCGCCTCGGTGAATCCTCAACCACTTAGGCGATGGCGAACCGCGTGCTTTTGACATCGGTGAGGAAGGGAGGACGAGATGACAAATAAGCTGCTCGCCTTGATGCTGTTGGTCGGAGGTTCGGCATTCGCCGCCACCCATGTTTCCATTGGAATCGGAATCGGCGGCCCGGCCTCTTACGGAGGCTATTACGCGCCGGCACCCCTCCGTCCGCCATGCCCAGGCCCGGGGTACACGTGGGTCGACGGCTACTGGGGTCCCAGTCGGGTGTGGGTTAACGGGTATTGGGCTGCCCCGTATGGGAGTTCTTACGGGAGTGCGGCGCGATACCGTGACGGGGATCATGATCGCCACGAGCGCCGTGACTGGGACCGCGACGAGCATCATGGCCGCGGGTGGGGTTGGGGCCACCGCCGCTAAAAGCGATCGGCCTGGCGAACCTCAATGTGGCTTGCTGTGAGCTCCGGAGGTCTCAAAGTCAACCCAGCCTGCCATCCGGGCAGGCTGGCGCTTCGAGAGGTGGAAGTATGAGCGCAAACGACGAGATGCGGACCTATCTGGAATTGTTGACGGATCACGAGCGCAACTGCGCCCGACCAAATTGTCCGGTTTGCTGGTCGGCCGAGCGCGTCTACGAGGTGGTCAGGAACCTGATCTTCTCCGGCGTGATCTATCCTGAGGTCGAGATCCAGCGCCGGCGCGACTCCGCCCGAGCCGCTACCCCGCCCAGCGCGACGCGCAGAGTGTCGGCAAAAAACGCCGCCTGATCCCCTCATCCCAGCTGATCGCCCTCCCCTAGGGTCAGCTTGGAGACCGATCGCTCCGAGCCCTCATAACCCTCCGGATGCCGCTTCGCGGAACGGGTGAACCTGACGTTCACCGACGATGATTTCGCTGATCAGCCGTCTCTCATGACGAGCCGGAATCACTCTTGAAGTGAGCTTTGAATTCCTTGATCCGGGTCAGATTCACCGGCACGTCGCGGTGGGAGCCAAAGAAGAGCTCTTCCCCTATAGCCGCCTCCAGCCCACAGAACTGAAAACCACCCAAAACAAGCGGTAGCAGAACTCTGGACGACCGACGGGCCAAAGCGAAAGATATTCCTTCGTTCCGGCTCTTTGTCGTGGGTGAACGCGTTGCGGCGGAGCGCGCGTTTCACGGCCGGTAGCGGCCAGCCCGGTTCGAGGGCTTCGCGAACCATCACGGCGTTCTTACGGTAAGCTAACGCCTCCATACTCCCCTAAGGCCAGTCCCGGGTCTCATCCTGAAAGAGTCAGAGGGCTTGCGCAAAAAAGCCAACTGGGACGAATCAGGAGGAGATGGGAATGAGGAAAGCGCTGATGCTCGCTATGGGTGTCGCTGGACTGGCAGCGTCGGGGACGAAGTCTTACTCAATCGACTTGCACGAGCCTGCCTTGCTCGGTACCACGGCGCTTGCGCCCGGCGAATACCGCGTCGATGTGGTCGATCAGAAGGCCGTCGTGCGCAACGGCAAAGCCCACTGCGAGGCTCCGGTCAAGGTAGAAAACGGAGACCGCCGATACGGCACGACCAGTGTCGTCTTCAACAACGGCGACGGCAAAATGCACATCCAGGAGATCCACATCGGCGGAACGAGGACCAAGCTGGTGTTCGGCGAATGATCGGGGGCGAGAGGTTCTAAAGACCAGATCACCTCGGTGCGCTGGCGAGAGTGTTCGAGCGCACCGCGCTTCACCAGCCAGACGAGACTCGGCCCACTGGCTATAGACTAGCGGCGTTTCACCCGAGAGGCGAGGTGATCGACGCCCGATCCGTCCGCGGGTACCGTTACCGAGCGTGGCAACGCCGGGCTTTCTGGCTAGATGGAGAGCGAAGGAGTCTACTGAATTGTTGGTTCTGGCAGCCGGTTGGCCATACGCCCCACGCCGTGCAATCGGACGTGTCCTTCCGACGGTTCGAATCCACACGCAGGAGAGTTGGCAAATTAAAGGGCAGTTCGCGAAGCCAGCTTGGTCTACACCAGCACCGTAAACGTGGCTTCGGTTCGCTCGACCGCCCGATAAAGCGTATCCCGCTCTACCGGCTCTCGGCCGGCTTTGCGGATCAACTCGAGAAGTTCGGCGCGTCTCAGGCCTTGCTTGGTCGTCGCGCCGGCGTCGTGGTAGATGTGCTCTTCGACAATCGTGCCGTCGATGTCGTTGGCACCGAAGCGTAGCGCGATCTGCGCCACCTTCGGCGTCATCATCACCCAGTACGCCTTGATGTGCGGAACGTTGTCGAGGATCAGGCGTGCTACCGCGATGGCTTTGATGTCGTCGAAACCCGTGGTTTTCGGGATGTGATGGAGAGCTGTGTTGTCGGGATGGAATGCGAGCGGAATGTAGGTCACGAAGCCGTGCGTCTCATCCTGCAGATCGCGCAGGCGGATCAGGTGGTCGACTCGATCCTGCTCATTCTCGATGTGGCCGTAGAGCATGGTGCAGTTGGAGCGCAGGCCCAACTGGTGCGCGGTGCGCGCGGTTTCGATCCATTCTCGGCCGTCGATCTTGTGATCGCAGATGATCCGGCGCACGGGCTCATTGAAGATCTCGGCGCCGCCGCCCGGCAGCGAGTCCATGCCGGCGTCACGCAGGCGTTCGAGCGTCTCGCGGATCGAAAGCTTGGTGCGTCGCGCCAGGTACGCGATCTCCACCATAGTGAACGCCTTGAGATGCACCCGTGGGAAGCGCTGCTTGAGGCCGCGGAGCATCTCGCAGTACCATTCAATCGTCAACTCCGGGTGCAGTCCACCGACGATGTGAAACTCCGTGACGGCTTCGCTCCAGCCTTCGCCGGCGCGGTGCCAGACCTCCTCGAGCGACATCGTGTATGCCTTGGGGTCGCGTACGCGCTTGCCGAAAGCGCACAGGCGGCAACTGGCCACGCACACGTCGGTCGGGTTGATGTGACGGTTGACGTTGAAGTAGGTGGTGTTGCCGTGGAGGCGCTCCCGAATGAGGTTAGCTAGATAGCCGAGCCCCAGGATGTCGGCGGTTTGGTAGAGGGCTACGCCGTCTTCGAACGACAGGCGCTCGCCTCGTTCCACCTTATTGCGGATTGGCACAAGACGCGGATCTTCAATCACCACTTGCATGACTAGGCACCCGGATCGAGGAAGAATATGTCAGCAGCCCAGAATAGAAAGAATAGCATGCTCACGTAACCGTTCATGGTAAAGAAAGCGGCGTTGATGCGCGACAAATCGTTGGCCTTCACCAGGCTGTGCTCGTAGGCCAACAGCGCGACGACCGCCGCCACGCCCGCGAGCGCCAGCGCGCCCAGCGAGAGTTGGTAGATCAACAGCAGCAGGCAGGCCACCATCAGGATATGCAGCGCTCTGGCTACGACCAACGCCCCGCGAATCCCGAGGCGGCGCGGCACGCTCCACAGGGCTTCGGCAGTATCAAATTCGTAATCCTGGCACGAGTAGATCACATCGAAGCCCGCCGTCCAGAAGGCGACCGCGGCCGCCAGCCACAGGATTCGCGGATCGAGCGACCCGGCCACGGCAATCCAGGCTGCCGCCGGTGCCATGCCTAACGAGAATCCCAGGACCAGGTGAGAAAAGCTGGTAAAGCGCTTGGTGAACGAATAGACGAAGACAATGGCCAGCGCCACCGGGGCGAGGCGAAGACACCACCTATTTAACGCGCCCGCAGCGAGGAAAAAGACCCCCGCCGAGACCGCCACGAAGCTCCAGGCAAAGCTCCTGCTGAGCAAACCCGTTGGCAGGTGCCGCATTTTGGTGCGCGGGTTGCGCGCATCGATGCTGGCATCCACCAGACGGTTGAACGCCATGGCTGCCGAGCGCGCTCCCACCATGGCGACGATGATCCAGAGAATCTTCGCCGCCGCGTGTTGGTAACCGTTCTCACGAAACGCCAGCAGCGCGCCCGTCAATGCGAAAGGCAGCGCAAAGACCGAATGCTCGAACTTGATCATTTCAAGAGTTAGGAGAAGGCGTTTACGAAGCATTCCGGCGTGTTACTAGTCTACCGTGGCAGGATGGTGTTACCGTGGGCGTAGGGTCGGTGAAGGGAAGCCGTGCTGGAAGCGTTCGCCTCGAGCGATAAAGGGTGCGTACGGAGGAACAACGAAGACTGTTGGCTTATTCTCGCCCACCTAGGACTCTATGTCGTTGCCGATGGGATGGGTGGCGCCCGCGCCGGCGAGCACGCTTCGCGGTTGACCGTCGACACAGTAGCCGAAATCGTCGAGTCCGCTCCCAGCTTGAATTCGCAGGTGCTGCTGCGCGCTGTCGAGGAGGCCAACCGCCGTGTCCGGGAAGCCTCGCGGAGCGACCCCAGCCTCCAGGGCATGGGTACCACCTTGGTGGCGGCGTTGGTCGTCGACGACCGTCTCCACATTGCCAGCGTGGGCGACAGCCGCGCCTACTTGCTCGATGATGACGGGTTCCGCGCCATCACCGACGACCAGACTTGGGTCAACGAGGTCGGCCGCCCACTCGGGCTGGACGAAGAAAGCCTGCGCACGCACCCCATGCGGCATGTGCTGACCATGGCGATTGGCGCCAGCACGCCTTTGGCGGTGAATTATTACTCTGTGAAACTAAAGCACCGTCCCGTAGTGCTGATTTGCAGTGACGGGCTGCACGGGGTCGTCGAGGGCACGCGGATCGAGAGTATCCTGCGCGGCGGACGCAACGGCGTTTCGCTCCAGGAGAGTTGTTCACGCTTGGTCGAGGCGGCAAGGGAGGCCGGCGGTCCGGACAACATCACGGTTTTGCTGGTGAGGAAGCCGGAATGAGCCCTCGCAACAAGCCGTGATCGGTAATTGCGTTTTGCTTGGCGGACGCGGGTCCAATGGTGGCACCATTCCGACCGCAGATACCTTGTCGGTGCTGAGCGCCTCGAACAGCAGATCCAGGGCTCCGAGACGTTCGGCTACGATCCTCAGTTGCCTGGCTTTTGTAGCGCCAGGGCATGAGCGCACCAGCAGTCGCGCGACCACCAGGCGACGCTCCAGGCTTTTCAAGCGGAATGGATCAAAGAACGTTTGAGTGAAGTGCCGGGTCGATCGTATCGAGCAAAGTCGACTTGGCGGATGAAGGAGTTAGAGCGCTCGGAGCAGCGGCGTTGGCTCAACCAAGAGCCGATGAAAGAGATCAATCGGGTAGGGCGAAGCCCGAACGACGGCGGGGGTGGGGCCAGCGCGTGCTTACCCGGGGGACGCTCCGCCTGCTCGACACGCGATGAGGCGGATGGAGGGTATCGCATAGAACCCGTCGGCAGACGCCACTTTTCCTTTTGGGGCTGTATAGCCACAGCTCGCAGGCGGGCGGACAGTTTGGTTGCGAGCGCTACTCCCGGTC
>JAGWQP010000458.1 GCA_028876805.1 Acidobacteriota bacterium
AGTGCCATTGCGAACTGCCGCTCATGTTCGAACAGTCGCTGCTCCTGGCCGATGACAAAGGCGTATGGCTCTTCTGCCCGATCTGTGCCCGAACAGTTGCGGGCGAGGGGTTTTTCCGTCAACAAGGGCAACGCGCAGGCGTTCGAGGATCGTGAGGACCGATGCGGACACGCGCTTGAAGCTCGCGGCGATTCCGGCTGGCCCACCGCGGCGCGGACGGCGATTTCACGGCCGCGCGCGTCACGAGAGTATAGGCGGGCCGGATGTACCGCCGCCTTGTGGAAGGGGTCCCGGAGGGCATATGGTTTTTGTCGACCGTCAAGGGCGGACCATTTTCAGCAACCGGGGAATGGCTGAAATTCTAAGGGGTCGAATTTCGAATCGATGCCGGACAATCCGGTTTTGCCCGTGTTTCCGGCAACCTTTGCGGCGATCCGTAACTTGCGGAGCGATCCCAGCATCCGAAAATCGGAGGTCAAGCCACCGAACCTTCTAGTTGCTCATGCGGTTGCCGGAGCGTCGGTTGACTGGGGGTCGAGCCGGCAAACGCGTCGGCGGCCGAGCCTGGGGGGCATCATTCCGCGTGTACAATATCGCGCACAATGGATCGGTCTTGACGCCTATCGGTCGTGACGCCTAACGGTATTAAGTGCAGGATCGTACGGGCGGGGTGGAGCGCGGTCAACAATTTTGTTTGACTGGACGACCAACAGCTAGCCCTGATGTCCACTCACAAGCACAACAGCTAGCCCCCGCCCTCTTTCCCATGCGTGTCGAGCCAACGAAGCCACGCCATCACGGCGTTGGAGTATTCCTGGACGCGAGCCGCATATTCTTGCCCGGCTGCGTGAGGCGTCATTGGGTCATCTCTCAGCTGGCTTTCGTACTCCTCTTCTACCGCTTTCAGGCGGGTACGAGCATTAGTTACGGAACTATACAGCGTAGCGCGTAGCGGAACCGCCATGGGACACCAGTCTAGTACGATTGAAGAGGCGCGTCTGTGCCAAATTGGACAGACTCATATACGGGCACCCAGCCCATCATCACCGAAAGCTGGAATCCAAAGCGATCGTGATGTGGTTCTCCCCCCTCGCGTACTGGAGTTGCGAGGTGGTTCGTCTGGCCGCCAATCTGTGATTCTTGGATGCACTTTGGCGTCTCACTCCTCCGCTTCCGGCATCGACGATCCGCGACAAAGCCTTGACGGGTCCTGCCCCCGTCGAGCCCAAGGAACGGTCGATACGTCATTTCAGACAAGAATCCCGCGGCTCACCAAGCGCCGCGCCTCTCTGTTCGGGGCCCCTCAGGTTCTTCTCGCAGCCTGACTATGTGAGAAAAATCCTCAGAGAAAAGCTCAAGAATCTAGTGGTTGGGAGCGAAGCGTGCCTAAGGGGATCGCGCAACGGCGGGTAACAGATGGACAGGGCAAGCTCCTTAATCCCGCCCGGCCCTGTTTTTGGGCATCGTTCTGGAACCCATGCGACGCCGTTAACGCAAAATTCCGAACATGTTCGAGTAGTCGTCGGTCCAGACACGGAAACCGGAACGGGGCTCGAGGCGCTTGGCGCCCTGCTGCAAACCGGAATGCGCTTCGGCCGTCGCCGGATCCATTACCAGCGCCCACGAGCAGCCATAGCAGAGGTAGTCATCGGGGTCCGGATCGAAATCGTACACCAGCGCAACCTTGCCAAACGCGTTGGCTGCCCGCTCGACCACCGGCTCCAGATCCAGATAGGTGTTAGTGATATTCACTGCCAGGATTCCTCCCGGTTTCAGATGCCGGAAATAGGTGTGGAAGGCCTCCCGCGTGATCAGATGAACAGGCACGGAATCGCCGGAGAAGGCATCCATCACCAGCAGGTCAAACCCTTGGCTGGGCTCGGCTTCGAGAGTCAGGCGGCCGTCTCCCAGCGCCACTTCCGTTCGCGCCCGCGTATCTTGCAGATAGGTGAATTCGGTCCGGGCGATGCGCAGCACCAACGGATTAATCTCATAAATGCGGAACACGTCACCGCTGCGTCCATAGGCCGCCAGCGTGCCGCAACCAAGCCCTAGAACACCGATGCGGCGCGGTCGACCCGCCAGTGCCGCCATGGCGCGGCCGATGCCGCTCTGCGGACAAAAGTAGGAAACCGGTTCGTGGTGGTACGGCTCCTTCTTCATCTGCACACCATGATTGATCACGCCGTGAATCAGGCTGCGATAGGCGTACGGGTTCGACTCGCTTTCCGGCTGATCCTTGACCCGAAGCTGCCCGTAGAAGTTACGCACCACCAGCCGGTAGGGATTCACAATGTCTCGAACAATCGTTCCCAGAAAGATCAGGTAGCCCGCAACCGCCGCGGCCAGGGCACCCCGTGCGGCCCATCGAAACACTCGCGACTTCCACCGCCAATCCCGCCACAACGCCGCCGCCGCCAGCAGAGTGAAGGCCGCGAGGCCTAGTGGGAACTCGTAGTAAGCATTGAAGAGGTTCGGGGCCAGCAGCCCCACAAACAGCCCGCCCAGAGCGCCTCCGAGCGAAACCCTCACATAGAACGACGTGAGATATCGGGCATGCGGCCGGATCCGGACCAATTCTCCGTGGCACACCATACAGCAGACGAACAATGCCAAGGCCAATAGCGCCGTCTGGGGCAGCACGGCAATCTTCGGACGGTCCGCCCGAAGCCGAGAAGCCATGAAACCCAGCGCTGCCACGGCCAGGGGCAGAAACACAAGACGTTGGTAAAAGCGCGGCGACTGGAACGAGAGAATGAACGTCAGCAGATACACGCTGAGCGGGAGAATCCACAGAAACGGGATGGCGGCTACGTCCTGGGTGAGAAACGTGGTGACGGCCAGGAGCAGAACCGAAGCGCAGGCGGCGAAGCCCACCCATAACAACTGCTTGGCGAACGCGGGCGGCGCGTCGGCCTCCTCGGCCGCGTGCCGCATCTTGAACTCGGAATTGTCGCCTCGCGCAGAAACTCTCCACGCAAGCACCCCGCACAAAAGGACGAACGCGCTGTAGGTGCAGGACCACACCATCGCCTGCGCGCGCGCCGACAGGTTCGGCTCTACCGCGACAGGATAGCTGAGTAGCGCCAGCATCGACGCCAGATTGGAAAGAGCGAACAAACGGTACGGCATCCCGTCTTTGTGTGTGCGCGTGTACCATGCCTGGAGCAAGGGGCTGGTGGAAGCCAGCAGAAAGTAGGGCAGGCCCACCGTGACGGCCAGCAGCGCCAGAATCCGCAACGAAGGATTCCCAGTGGCGCTCTTCCAAACCGGGTTGGGCAGGATGGGCAATGCCACCAGGCTGGCCGCCAGCGTCAGGGAGTGCGCGATCGCCTGTTTACGGCCTCTGAGATGCTGATGGAGCCAGTGCGCGTAAAGGTATCCGAACAACAGCACCGATTGGAAAAAGAGCATACACGTGTTCCAGACCGCCGAAGATCCGCCGAACCACGGCAGAATCATCTTGGCGATGATGGGCTGCACCTGAAACAGAAGAAACGCCGAAAGAAAAATAGTCGCACCGTAGGCGAGCATTGTCAGGCGACCGCGCGTAGTTCCTTGCTCGTGGGAGTCAGAATTTCGCAGCCGGCTGCCGTCACAGCCACTGTGTCTTCGATGCGGATGCCTCCAAAGCCTTCCAGATACACGCCCGGCTCGATGGTCACGGTCATACCGGCTTCCAGGTGGCTCGAATCCCGTTTTCCGATGCGAGGCGGCTCGTGAATCTCCAGGCCCAGACCGTGCCCGGTGGAATGCACGAACGCCTGATCGAGGCCATAACCCTTCAGGACCTCCCGCGCCTGCCGGTCCACGTGAACCGTGGATGCCCCGGCACGGACCGAGTCCACGGCCGCCAACTGCGCCTCCAGCACGGCCCGATAGGTGCGCTTGACTCGTGTCGTCGGGGAGCCAACAAACAGCATACGGGTCATGTCGCTAGCGTATCCGTCCTGAAATGCGCCCATATCAACGACCACGAGTCCGCCCGGCTCGAGACGCGCCTTCGTAGGTTGGGCGTGGGGCAACGCGCTGCGGGCTCCGCCGGCCACGATGGTTTCAAAAGACGGCTTTTCGGCGCCCAGCCGCCGCATCCGGTATTCCAGTTCGGCTGCCAATTCCTGTTCCATCATGCCCGGCCGAAGGTGCCTCACCGTCTCCTCGAATGCGCGGGAATTGGTTTGGACCGAACGCCGAATGCGCGCCAGCTCCTCCGGCGACTTGATCGTGCGCATCCGTTCGATCCAGCTGCTCACCGGCACGAGCGACGCTTTCATCGGGAGGCGCGCATTCAACGACTCGAACAGGTCGCACGTCATCCGGGCCGGCTCGTAGCCGATGCGGCGCAGACAGCGTTTCTGGATCACGGCGGCCAGGTCCAACACCAGCGGCCCCTTGGCAATCTTCACCGGGCAGCTCACCTCTTGGGCGGCCTGGATCTGATATCGCGGATCCGTGAACAGGATGGCGCG
>JAGWQP010000459.1 GCA_028876805.1 Acidobacteriota bacterium
CCCGGAATTGATCCTGTATATCGGAATGAGTCTGACGTTATTCACGGTGCTGTCGGTGGGCTCGCTGTTCATCTTTCGGCGCAGCCGGCCGGGATGGCAGCGGCTGCGCGCGGTGAACTTCGCTTGGCCGCTGATTCCGGCGTTGTACATCCTAGTGGGCACCATTATGATGGTCTACGGAATCGCCACCCATCCGGTAGCCTCGTTGACGGCGCTTGCCACCGTGGGCGCTGGAGCGCTCGTGTACCACGTCGGGTTGAAGGCAGCCCGCCGTGTTTAGGTAACGACGCCCGCTACCGCCATACGGGCGCTGATTTTCACGCCCACCTTCTTCCAGGCATCGAGAACGGCCTTGCGTTCATCGCTGTTAACGCCGTAGCGGTGCGCCGCGTTGAGGGCGGTCAGGTTGGCGAAGGCCGCGAAGTTGGCGGTCGCCTTTAGCCGCGGGTCGAGCAGCGTGTCGTACCAGATTTGCCCGGCCTTCTCCCAGGCGAACCCGCCGATCGAAGCAGCCGCCAGATAAAACGCGTGGTTCGGGATTCCGGAGTTGGTGTGCACGCCGCCATTGTCTTCGGTGGTCTGGAGGTAGTGAGCCATGTCGGCCGGCTGCGGGTCCTTGCCGAGCGTAGGATCGTCGTACGCGGTCCCCGGGGCTTTCATGGAACGCAGCGCGACGCCGTGAATTCCCTCGACCAGCAGGCCTTCGCCGATCAGCCAGTCTGCCTGGGCTGCGGTCTGGTTCAGCTTCTTCTGCTTCACCAGCGAGCCGAACACGTCGGAGATCGATTCGTTGAGCGCGCCCGACTGGCCCTGATAATTCAGGTTGGCCTCGCTGCCGGTGACACCGTGGGTCAGCTCATGGCCGATCACCTCCAGGCAGCCGGTGAAGCCGGTGAAGATCTGGTTGTCGCCGTCGCCGAACACCATCTGCTGACCGTTCCAGAAGGCGTTGTCGTAGTCCTGGCCGTAGTGGACGGAAGCCTTCAGAGGAAGGCCTTTGTTGTCGATGGAATTGCGCTGATAAACGTCGAGGTAAAAGTCGAAGGTGTCCCCGAGGCCGTCATAGGCCTGGTTTACCGGGGCGTCGGCAGCCGGGTTCTGCCCTTCGGCCCGGATCAACTGGCCCGGAAGACTCTCGGTGTGTTTGGCATCGTAGATGGTTCGCTGTTTTTGCGGGGTCGCGGATTCTCCGGTTTCGACGTGCGGAACCTTTAGACCTCCCGTCAAAGAAAAGGTGAGGCGGTTCGTACGAATGCTGTGATCTATACTGAGCGCCCGCAGCGCCGACTCGCGCTGTTGCTTGGTACCGTTGTTCGCAATCGCCACCAGGATATGCGGCGGCAAAATGCAAAATATGGAGTTTCGACCCGGGTGATAGCACATAGGAATCCTCTCCAGTCGATCTTGAATGATCGGGCCGAATGGATCGTATCATACGGAGCGGATCACTCTATGTAAAAAAATCGAACAGAGATTACTTGCGGGTACTGGCCCGATGGATCCAGATCCTTTGTGCCTCTTGGTGTATCCACGAAGCTAGTCGCGAGGAGTCGCCTTCACGCAGCGTCCACGAACGGGATTTGCCGTCTTCGGTCACCACCGTGATGTCGTATTGGTAGGGGTCGCGGATTGGTCCCGGGGCGGGCTTGGCTCTGGCGAGCGAACCGGGGTCGGCGGAGGTGCGAAGCTCGTCGGCCTCTTGCGGGGCCAGATCGCGATGGTAATCGTAATCGGTGGCTTCGCCTTTGACGTGAGCGTTGTGTTAATCGAATTGCACGGTGCCAGCAACTCTGGTAGCGGCCCCCGCAAATCCGCCGCTTCTCACAAATCTGATCTGCATGACTGGGCTCGCCTTCTTGGAGACTCCCGGCTTGTGGGCACCGGCCGAGCATCCCACCATCACCACCACCGAAAGCGCCAGCCGCACCGGTCGTCCCCTTATTTCCTGGAATCCTTACCGACGATGTGTGCGACATCCTGGTTGTTCTCATTGCAGATGTACTCCATGATTTCGGTGTTCGTCTGCAAGGGGAAGTGCCCATACAACGTGAAAGGCCGGGTGTAAGCACCCGGGTCATCGATGGTCACTTCACTCTCCAGGTGTCCCAGGTCCGGGCGCCGGTAGCGTTCCGTGATGTGAAGTTTTTCGGTGTGGGGATGGGCGGCGAAGTCGAACCAAAACTTGTCGTTGAAGCCTGTCGAATCGACGACCAGCGTATCGCCATCCCAGTGGCCGATCGAATCGCCATACCAGGTGGGGTCAAGGTCGGCCGGATGACTGCGTCCATCGAGGAAAACCTGGCGATAGCTATGAATATTGCCCTCGAACAGGAACACGATCAGAGTCGGGGTCTCGACGATCTTCCAGGGATACGGCGCCATTCGCGGCACGCCGGTAGGCAGGCAATTGGCTTCCGGATCGTCTTTGGACAAGCGTTTCTTGGTCAGCTCCGCAGCCCACGGCTGGAGCGGGAGGGTATCTCCCGGCTTGAGGGCGGAGGAAATATCGTAAATGAAGTGGCGGTCGGGGTTCCAGATGCCGGACAAATCCGGTTTGCCCTCGCGCGTCCGCGGCGTGGGGCCGCTCGGTGTTGGACGGTTATTTAAGACCCCGCCCTGCTCGAGCAGTGTGGGAGCCGAAAGGGGCTCCTGAGCGGCGGCCACGGCGGCCGCCGCGATCCACAGAACCAGCAAACCGATTGGCATGAGCGCCTCGACTTTCACGACTTGATCCGAAGCCCCACTCTCACTTGTTCGAAGCCTTTTCCAACTCCATCGCTTTGCGAATGTGATCGTTGTCGGGGTTGTTTTCAATGCATTCGTATTCTTCCACGCGGACATCCACGGGACGCCGCAGCACGGCGCCGGTCACCCAGGGTTTGGTCAGCGCGCCGGGGTCTTCGACGGTGGCGCTATAGGAGAGGGTGTCGTCCTCGTTGAGGTGATAGCGCTCGATTACGTGCAGTTTCTCGGTATGGATGCTTCCCAGGCCGCTGAGCCAGGTCTTGTCGTTGAAGCCGGTCACGTCGACGACGAAGGTGTCACCTTCCCAGCGTCCCACCGAATCGCCCATCCAGGTAGGCGTCACGTCGTCGGGGTGCTCGAGCTTTTCATTGATGGGAATACGCCGATAGGCCCGGAAGGATTCATAGAGGATGACCACTTCGCGCGGAGTCTGAACGATCTCTAGCGGCATCGGCATGCTGACAATGCGCGGAACGCCGGGCAGAAGGCATCTGGAGGTCGGATCATCGAGCACAGTAAAGGTCTTCTGTTTGGCCGCAGCCCACTCCTGGTAGGGAATCGGCTCGCGACGCGGCGGGCGATATTTGGTCGGGGGGAGCGGATGCAGCGGCGGAGCGCCTGGCTCACCGGTAATGCTGACGCCGCCCGCCTGCCAGGTGCCGGCGAGATCCGGTTTTCCATCGGGAGTACGGGCGATCGGCTTGGTGGGCGCGCTGGCCGGCTGGGCTTCGGCCGTGGCCGAAAGCAGTGCCAGCGCGAGCGAGATGGCTTGGGCGAAACAGGCAATCGGGGCTTTCACTATCAAACCTCTCATACAGGCGGAACCTAGCGGCCGGTCGGCCCGGCGAACTTCTTAGAGCCATCGGGAAAAGTGACCTCCCGCCCGGCTCCGGTGTTGGAACCGTCCTTCGATTTATAGGCTGTGACGGTGATCAAGTCCCCAATCTTCAGCGCTTCCCGAGCGAAGCCGGTCCGCTTAAGCGTATTCGGAGGATACCCTTCGAGAGACCAATTGGTCGTATTCCCGCCGGAGTCCTTGACGTCGATATAGAAATAAATGTGAGGATTGGTCCACTCGACCTTGGTGATGACGCCTTTGAGCGTGATCAACTGGTTGGAATCGTACTCGGCCGCAAACGAATGATGCGCCCACACCGCCGCGGCGCTCCCGACGAGGCCGATTCCCAAAGCGAAGACTCCCCGGAGCTTCAATCTCATGCCGTATAACCTCCCGCAGGGTTGACTGCGCCGCTGTGATGTTGGCGGTATGGTAACGCGGGCCGCGGGGGTGTGTCAATCGAGGCGGTTCGGTTAAAAGGCGCCCGGGCCTTGACACCGGTGAGCGGGTGACATATCCGCCGGCGGCGTGTTCGTCAACCTGGTCCCCAAGGACGGCGCAATAACCTTCACGGCGAATTTTTCGGCGCTTACACACCCTCGTCATTCGTGGGAACCAACCTGGACGCGAATCTGATCGCACGTTTCGCGGGAGGCAACAGCGCCCAGTCGGCCATTACCGAGCTTCAAGACTTCGACGGGTCCTTGGGCGGTCCCATCAACAAAGACAGGCTGTGGTTTCTTCTGTCCGGGCGCAAGCAGCAGACCTACCAACAATCGCCCCTTTGCCTAAACAACGGCAGCCCCTGCGTCGATCGTTCGCATTTACACGGGCCACTTGCGGCTAACTTATCAAGCGAACGCGAAGAACAAGTTCAGCGCCATGTGGATGCGGGACTTTAAGCGAACTGAAGACGAAGCCGTAACCAACGTGGCCAACGGCGTGCCAGCCAACTTTCAGGCCACCACGCAGCGGATTCCGGCGATGTATTACATCACGCAGGAGAAGTGGACCGGGACCGTTACCCCCAAGCTGATCCTCGAGGCCGGTTTTTCCTTCGACAAGCTGGACTACAACGTTCGATATCAAAACGGCCAGACCCAGGCGCCCTTCTCGCCGCTTTGGTACTCCGACGTGCTGCTGCAGGACACGGGCAAAAATCTGCGCTACAACGTCGGCACGATGCAGCAGATCTACAATTTCGAACGCTACGTCGTGCAAGGGGGTGGCTTTTATGTCACCGGACCGCATCAGATCAAGTTTGGGATCCAGGATAGCTGGGGACCTGCCTATCAAAAGACCTTTATGAATGGCGATTTGTACGCCATCGAAGCGAACGGAGTTCCCACCAGCGTTTCGGCTTACGATACGCCGGTGTACAACAAGCCGCGTTTGAACGCCGATCTGGGCCTGTATCTAACGGATACCTGGAAGATAAAGAGGCTGACGATCACGCCGGGAATCCGCTGGGACTATCTGTCCAACCAGATCGATCGGGAGAGCGCGCCGGCAGGCCGGTTCGTGCCGGCGCGTAGTTTTTCCGCCATCACGTGCAGCACCTATAAGGGAATCTCGTGTTTTAAGGACTGGGCGCCCCGGCTGGGCTTGGTGTACGATCTGTTCGGCAACCACAAAACCGCGCTGAAGGCCGGGGTCGGCAAATACGAAACACCGCTCGTCTCCAACAATCTGCAGGCATTCAACCCGATGTTTGTGACCTTCCAAAGCCGCGCCTGGACCAATACCACCTGCACCGGGCCGAGCTGCTATCCGCTCGATGACCAGATTGGGCCTGCTCCGGCAGGCGCCTTTGGTACGCTATCGCCGCGCTCGCTCGACCCGAACTATCATCGCGAGTACAACATGCAGTATTCGGTGGGAGTCCAGAAGCAGATCCGCAACGGGGTGACACTCAACTTCAACTGGATCCGCCGCGACGACTATCAACAGGAATTGATCGCGAATCAATCTGTGCCATCGTCGGCCTGGACGCCCTACTCCATCACCAACCCACTCGACGGCACCCCGATCAGGATGTATAACCTCGCCCCGTCCTTTCGCGGGTTGACCGCGGCGCTTTATCAGACGAACGCCCCTCGGAGCTTGCGCGCCAATTCCTACAATGGATTCGAAACTTCGCTCGCGGGTCGCCTGCCACACGGCGCTTTCATCTTCGCGGGCTGGACGATCGATCGTGAGCTTGCCCGGCAATGCGACCAGACCGCCGGCACCGGCAATCAGCTGAACGACCCCAACTCGCTCCGCTACTGCGACTGGTACGGGGACCTGCATCAAGAGTTGGGTCAGATCGCCTCGATTCCTTACCGGAATGAGTTCAAAATTCAAGCCAACCTGCCATTGTGGTACAAGTTCGAAATCAGTGCTTCGTTGTATTCCGACCCGGTTTACAACACCAATTTCACCCTGAACTACCCGCCCTACGGTGTGACCAACGCAGAGCCGATCTTCGCGGGTGCGCAACAAGGCTTTAAGGAAGTCTACTGGACGCTGACTTCGGGCACCCGATACCCAGCCAATTGCAACTGCCCCACTCCCAGTGCCGTGGTTGACCCGGGCCTGGCACAGGGTGCGGAGACGATCATGCTGGTGGCGCCGGGGAGCCGTTTGACACCGCAATTGAATCAGCTGGATATCGCCCTCCGGCGGGCGTTTGTGATCCGTGATCGCTATACCATTAAAGCCGAGAGCCAGATATTCAACGTTCTGAACGCCAATACCGTTTACTCCGAGGCGCAGACGCTGACGACATCGGTCACGCCGTTCCTGAAGGGCGGCATCGGCGGCGTCCCCACGGCGATTCTGAACCCAAGAATGGTGCGGCTGGTGGTGCAGTTCAAGTTCTGAGATTGGGGTCGGCCTTCCGTCTCGGTCACCGCGCACCCGGCGGCGTCAGCGCCGGAAGCGGCCAGTTGCCATCGTAGGGCGGCCAGTTGGGCACCGGGGCCTCTCCAGGTGGATAGAACATCGCCGAATAGATGCTGCGAATCTTGTCCTGGTCGATGACAAACCATTCGCTCAGCACGTTGCGGCGCGTAGCGGTGCCCGGTTTCCGTAGGAAGACCGCAAGCGCCAGCGCCACTCCGGCTTCCTCATCGAGGATCGGGTAGCGCCGGGCCGCCACCATTTGAATATTGATGGTGGCGAGGTTGGAGGTGCAGTCGGCGACGCCCGCCGGTCCGCCGCCGTTTGGGGCGCTGCGGCCGGTGACGGTGCGGCCGTTCTCCACGCGAACGCATCCCGGGTAAGCCCTGATGATCGACCCGTCATGGGTCGTGATCCCGTCGAAGTAGCTGTTGGTGATCGCCATCAGAGTTTCGCGCGAGGAGCGCGCCTGCTTGGGAAGACTCCGTTCGGGAGGCGGATTGGCCGCCAGGTTGTCCGGATCAAAGAAATTGCCGGCGGGCTGGCCCGGCGCCGCGGGTCCGTTCAGCCCCGGATCGCCCTGGCGCGCGATGAGCCATTCGGCCTCCGTGATCTTGCGGCGTTCAACCTTCACACGGACGGTCGCGATGGCCGATTCGCTGCCCTCCTCGACTATGCCGAAGTAGCCGGCCTGTCCGCTGACCGAATCAAGGTAGCGCCTCTGCAATTTGCCAAGTCCGGTCAGGGTCTTCCACATCCCCGTGCCCACGCGGACCACCACGGCGTTCTCGGTTTGGCGAAAGCCGGCGCCGAGCGGCGTCGCCGAAGGATCGTGCTTCGCGACCGCATTCAAGTACTGATCCAACTGATTTTTGAGGCAGACGCGGTCGCAATCGGTCGCCGCGGCCCGCGCCGTCGCGGCTGCCGCCAGCGCGCAGGTGAAAATCAGCCTTGAAAGCATGGCCCGATTGTACCCGAACCCGATTCCGCCCGCTCCCCCACGGCTGTACACTTCTAGCTACCCGAGAATCCCGTGATCATCGTCGGCCGCCTGGCGCGGACCGCGAACGGCGTCAAGTTGTTGGTGGAGCTCGCCGAGGCGCTCGAGACTCCGGTGAACGCTCAGCGCAACCGGATGAATTTCCCTTCCGCGCACCCGCTCTATAACAATGGCAACCTCGGCAACTCCGACGTGATTCTCGCGCTCGAAGTCGAGGAACATCTTCATGCTGACCCATCGCATGTCGCCCATCAACCGGATCGGCACAGACTCACCGGTCAAGCTGACCCACAACGGCGCCAAGATTCTGGAGCATCTCGAGCCTGGAACTGTTCCAGCGCTCGAACTATCAGGATTTTGCGCGCTACAACGAAGTGGGCATGGCGATCGCGGGCGACGGCGAGGCTGGTGCGGACACCAAGCGCATGCCGATCTCAACGCTGCCGAGAATATCCGGCAGGGCCGCTGTAAAGAAGCCGAACGTGACGCGGTTCAGAATCGTCGTCGCATTCGTTTCGCTTGAGGCGGCTTTCAGCCGCAGTCACAAGGCCTCGCCTTTGGGCGAGGGTGGTTTACGATCGGATGGAGTTGCCTGGCGGGGGCTTTTCTTGGTATACGACGAACGATGAAGAGAGCCCTGCTGTTGTTCAGTATTCTGGCCGCCTCCGAGATGCGCGGAGAGGACCAAGTGGTCGGCGGCCCGTACGCGGTGAATGTGGGACCGCGGTCGGCGACGGTGATGTGGGTGGTCCAGACCGGCGAGGTCTCCCTGCGCAGCGCGCTGGGCAACGTGGAGAAGACGGTCCCGGTTCTGCGGGCGGAAAAAGGGATCTTTACGGGCCTCGAGCCGGGCACGACTTACACCTATCAGGCCTTTTCCGGCGGGGCGGGGAAGGGATCGTTCAAAACGCCTCCCGCCGGCGAGGCGCGCTTTCAGTTCGTGGTCTACGGCGACACTCGCACGCGCCACGAGGTGCATCGCAATGTCGTTGCCGCCATCCTCCGGTACGCGCAACCCGATTTCGTCATTCATACCGGAGACCTGACTTACGACGGCAATGACCCGACCCTGTGGCCGATCTTCTTTGGTATCGAGCGTGAGTTGCTGCGTAAGACCGCGTTCTATCCGGCCTTGGGCAACCACGAAAACGGCGCTGCCAGTTATTTCGATTTTCTGAGCGCCCGGTCGTACTACTCGTTCAACTGGGGCAGCGCGCACTTCACCGTCATCGACAGTGATATCGAGAGTGCGGGCTCGACCCCAGAGGAACGCGACGCCTTCTGGCAGATCGAGACGCGCTGGTTGGAAGCCGATCTGCGGGGGGCACAGGACGCTCAACTGCGATTCGTGTTTGCGCATCATCCACCGATGACCGCAGTGAAGGGGCGTCCGGCCAACTATGGCCACATGACCGCACTCGAGCCGATGTTCGAGAAGTACCGGGTCTCAGCCGGCTTCTTCGGCCACGACCACAACTATCAGCACTATTTAAAGGACGGCTTGCATTACTTCATCAGCGGAGGGGGAGGAGCGCCGCTTTACGACGTGGACTCACCGCCGGCGGGCATCACACAAAAGGTGGCCAAGACGGAGAACTTCCTGATCGTTCAGGTAGACGGGAACAAGGCCCGAGTCGAGGCGAGAACGCCGGACGGCGAGGTGCTGGACACCGCCGAGCTCGACGCGGCGAGCGCCGCGGGCAGCCGGTCGCACTGACCGCCGAGCTTCCGGCCAACCCCACCGCTGCATGATATGCTGGGTCGGAATGTTCAGTCCGCAGCGCAAAGCCCGCGTTTTGTTTGGACTCTCGGACGTCGTCCTGGGCGTGCTGGCATTTGAGGCAGCCTACCAGACGCGCTCGTTGCTGCACCTGCGTTTCCTTTTTTACTTTACCGCCGACGAGACAGCGCTGATTCTCGGGTTTTCCCTGCTCGCCTTGGTCCTCATTGGGCTCTCACTCGGGATCTACGAAAGGCTCGACTCCGCCCACCCGCGCATCATCCTGCGCGACACGGCGCGGCAATGCGCTTTGGGAGCGCTGTGCCTGGTGAGCTTCGAGTACTTGCTGCGCATGGATTTGAGCCGCTTCTTTGTGTTTTCGTTCTCCGTCTACACCTGGGGACTGATGCTCCTGTTCCGGCTGACGGCAGGCCGGGTCGTGGGCGTCATCCGGCGCGAGTTCGCGGCGCCGCATTACGTGATGGTAGTGGGAACCGGAGAGCGGGCGCGCCGGCTGGCCGCGGCGCTCGAGCGCTCGGTCGAGTACGGCATCCGGCTGCGCGGGTTTCTGAGTGAACCGGAAGCGGCCGGCCCCGATGAGGTGGTTCTGGGCTTGACCTACACGGTCAGGCCGATCACCGACCTGCCTTCGATCCTGCGCCAGCACGTGATCGACGGGGTGGTGTTCGCGGTGGAAAGCGGGAGTCTGGCGGCGCTCGAAGAGTACTTTCTCCTCTGCGATGAAGAGGGCGTGCGAACCCACGTGGCGGTGGATTTCTTCCCCCACGTCAACAGCACGGTCTCGCTCGAGCGCTTGGGCGTCACTCCTCTGCTTACGTTTTCCGCGGTGCCGTACGATGAGATCCGGCTGTTGTTGAAACGGTCGCTCGATATGATTCTGGCGGCGGCCGGGCTGCTGGTGCTGGCGCCGTTCATGGTGCTGATCGCGATCGTGATCCGTCTCAATTCACCCGGCCCGGTTATCTTCCGGCAGGAACGCTGCGGCCTGAACGGGCGGCGATTCGTGTTTTACAAGTTCCGGTCGATGTGCGAAAACGCGGAGGCCCTCAAGCCAAGGCTGGCGCACCTCAGCACGCGCGAGACGGCGTTCAAGATTCCGGATGATCCGCGGCTAACGCCGGTCGGCCGCTATCTGCGCAAGTTCTCGATCGACGAATGGCCGCAGTTGTGGAATGTGCTGCGCGGCGATATGTCGTTGGTGGGGCCGCGGCCGGCGGTGCCGAGCGAGGTCGAGCAGTATAAGCGGTGGCAGCGGAGACGGCTGCGGATGCGGCCCGGCCTCACCTGCCTGTGGGCGGTTTCCGGACGCGACGGTGTCGATTTCGAGACGTGGATGAAGATGGACATGCAGTACATTGACAACTGGTCGCTGGCGCTCGACTGGAAGATCCTGTTGCGCACCATCCCCCGCGTGCTGGCGGGCCGCGGAGCCAACTGAAGGGCGGAGCTGAGATGCACCTGATTCCCACGCCAGAAGAAGTCGTATCCGTGCTACGCGAAACCGGCGCGCTGCGCGACGGCCATTTCGAATACCCGACCGGGATGCATTCCAACGAATACCTGCAGGTTCCGCTGGCGATGCGCTACTACCAGTTCCAGCGCATGTTCAGCGTCGGGTTGAGCCGGTTGCTGCGGGCTAACCCGGAAATCCGCGCCCTGGTGCCGCAGTTGTCGATCGTGGCGCCCGCCACCGGCGGGCTGCCGGTGGCGTACGGAGTGTGCGAGGCACTGCGCGCCAAACAGGTTTACTGGGGCGAGAATGGCCGCGGCAATGAACCGCTACGCTTCCGCCAGTATCTGGAGCAGCACCCCGGCGAGCAGGTGGTGCTGGTGGACGACATTCTGCGCACCGGCAATAGGCTCTCTCAATTGCAGCAGCTACTCCAATCGCGGGGAGCTGAGGTGGTGGGGCTCGCCGTGGTGATTTATCAGCCCAACCCGCATATGCACGATTTCGGATCGCTTCCGCTCTATTATCTGGGCAAGCTCGAAGCCAGCTACTACGCCGACGGTGCCCGCTGTGAATTGTGCAAACGTGGGGTACCTCTGGAGAAGGTGTGGACTTAGAAATTTCGGCCCCGATCAAAGCCCAATCGCTCGCAAAATGCAGGGGCGAGGTTTGTTCGATTCCATTTATTATCAACAGATTAAGGTCTTGAAGAGGCTTTCTGCTCAATCAATGTGCAGAATGTCAAAAAACCGTGTCAGTTCGCTGAGATTTGCGGCACGCCAGCGCTATTTCCACAGAGTTTTCCACAGGCTGGTGGAAATCGGGGATATCCCATGAAGCTCACCACCGTTGATTGGACGATTGTGGCCGCCTATTTCTTGTTCAACCTGGCGATCGGGTTTTATTACAAGGGGCGGGCGGGCAAGAACACGGGGGAATTCTTCCTTTCCGGGCGCAATGCGGCGTGGTGGCTGGCGGGGACGTCCATGGTGGCGACGACTTTCGCCGCCGACACTCCGCTGGCTGTGACGGGCATGGTGGCGCGCAACGGCGTCGCTGGCAACTGGCTGTGGTGGAACGCTGTAGCCAGTGGAATGCTCACGGTTTTCTTCTACGCGCGCCTGTGGCGGCGATCCGGCGTGATGACGGACGTAGAGTTCGCCGAAATCCGTTATCACGGCAAGCCCGCCGCGTTCCTGCGGGGTTTTCGCGCGCTGTACCTGGGGATTCCTATCAACTGCATCATCCTGGGGTGGGTCAACCTGGCGATGGTCAAGATCCTGTCGCTGATCCTGGGGGTAGACAGGGACTTGGCGCTGGCGATCGTGGTGGGGATCATCGCGCTGACGTCCTTCATTTCGACGCTCTCCGGTCTCTGGGGGGTGTTGGTGACGGACCTATTCCAGTTCGCG